>JBHHTZ010000385.1:0-4508 GCA_046753605.1 Anaerolineae bacterium | reverse complement strand
ATGTTCGACCGGGTGCAGCACGCCCACGCCGTCGAAGCGCACAACATCGCCGACCCGGAGGTACTGCGCGACTGTGCGGTCGAGGCCGGCCTGGACCTGACTCGCTGGGAGCAGGATTTTCACAGCCCGGAAACGCGCCAGGCCGTGGAGCTGGACCTGTCGGCAGCCCACGCGCGTGGCGTACACGCTGTGCCCACTCTGGTTTTCGACGACCGGTGGATGGTGCAGGGAGCAGTGACAGAAGCGATGCTGCGCCGGGCCATCGACGACATCTTAGCAGGGCAAGATGAGCATCCTGAGTAGGCCGGAACTACGTCCTGATCGCGTCGAAGGGCGTAGTGGAGGCCGTATCGAAAGGTGCGGGTTGACGAAAATTCGGCGCCTAGGCCGCACCCTTCGATACGCTTCGCTACTCAGGATGCTACCGTTCTCGCTGGCAAGGGATTTCCGCGCACGTGTACTAAATGGCTGCTAGCGGGATGGCTGAAGGGGCATCATGACCGAACACCGTTCAACGACAAACTTCCGGAAACCACTGGAGGCGTCCGTCCCTCTGCCATCGCCCGGGGCGGACCCCGCCGGCTGCTTGGGGCCAACGGACATCATCGACAGCACCCATCCGGCCATCCTGGACATGGCCGGCCGGCTGACCTACGGCCTGGACTCACTGTTCGAGCGGGCGGAGACCATCTTCAACTTCACGCGCGACGCCGTGCGCTACAATTTCACGCCGGACCTGCTGAGCCGGCGCGATTGGCAGGCCAGCACAACGCTGGCACGCGGTGATGGCTTCTGCCAGCAGAAAGCCATCCTGTTGGCCGCGTTAGCCCGGGCCGCCGGCATCCCCAGCGCCATCGGCCTCCAGCACCTGCGCGATCACAAGCTGCTAGACTCGCGCTACGAGGTCGCTTTGCCGGGCGGGATCATCCCCTACCACGGCCTCACCTACCTGTGGCTCGACGGCGCGTGGCGCATCGCAGACGCCACCCTTGACGCCGAACTCTGCACCCGCCGGCGCTACCAGTTGGTCGAACTGATGGCCGGAGCGGACGCCCGCCTGCCGGCCACGGACCTGGATGGCAAGCCCCACTTTGACATCTTGACCGAGTGGGGCCCCTTTCCCGACCTGCCGGAGTCGGTTTCCGCGTTCATGGTGAGCTTGAGGCCGGCCTGGTTGGCCTTGAGAGAGGTTGTACGTCGGACCGGGGCAACGATGTAGAGTAGCAACAGGTGGGTGGTAGACACATGCTCGACTTTACCCAAGTGCGGGAGCGGGAAATCACACTGGGCGAGTTGGTGGCCGGCCTGACGGCAGCCGACCTGCGCGAGTTGACCAACGGCATGATCGACACCATGCTGGATTTGATCGCCGATTGCGGGGACGAAGATGTCACCTTTGTGCCGGTGGACCCGGACGCCAACGATACCTACGCAACCGACGAAGCGGAGAAGAACATCGCCTGGGCGTTGGGGCACGTCATCGTACACACCACGGCCAGCGCGGAGGAGTCGGCTGCCATCGCCGCCGAACTGGCGCGCGGTGTTGAATATCATGGCCGCTCGCGCAGCGAAGTCCCCTGGCAGACCGTGACCACCATCCAGCAATGCCGTCAACGGCTGGAAGAAAGCCGGCGGATGCGCCTGGCCAGCCTGGATATGTGGCCGGCTCATCCCCACCTGGATAACACCTACGAACCCTGGAAGGCCGTTGGTGAAATCAACGCCGTGGGCCGCTTCGTCCTTGGATTATTTCACGATGATAGTCATCTGGAGCAGATTGCCGACATCGTGCGGCAGGCAAAACAGCCTAATCTCGGAACATTCTGATTACACAAGTAAAGGGAGAAAGAGAATGAACATCGCACTGTGGGTCGTTCAAGGATTGCTGGCAATTGCCTTCTTGATGGCCGGGGGCATGAAGGCGACCCGGCCCAAGGAGAAGTTGGCCGAGAACATGGCGTGGGTGAATGACTTTTCGGCCGGCACGATTCGGCTAATCGGCATTTTGGAAGTCTTGGGCGCCATCGGAGTCGTATTGCCGAAATTGACAGGCATTCTGCCCTGGTTGACCCCGACCGCGGCTGTCGGGTTGGTCTTGACAATGATAGGTGCAGCTCTCACACACCTGCGGCGCGGCGAAAACAGCAACATCGTGATGAACGCGGTATTGCTGGTGATGGCTGCATTTGTGGCGTACGGACGCTTTGTCGTTTTGCCGTGAGTCATCACGAAATCTCTATGTGTATGAAAGGCGAGATATGGCTATCAAATTGACGATCTACTCCGACTACGTGTGACCCTTCTGCTACATCGGCCAGGATCGGGTCGAACGGTTGCAGGAGGAGTACGATGTGGAAGTGGAGTGGCGGGCCTTCGAGCTCCACCCGGAGACGCCACCCGAAGGGATGCGGCTGCCCTGGGCAGATGACCCGCGTTACGAAGCAATGGCGGAACGGCTGCGCGAGATGGCGGCTAAGGCCGGCCTGCCCATGAACCCGCCGGCGTGGATTTCCAACTCGCGGCGGGCGCTGGAGGCCGCGGAGTACGCCCGCGAGCAGGGAAAGCACCAGGCATTTCACGATGCCGTCTTCCGGGCTTATTTTGCGGAGGGCCAGGACATCGGCGACTGGGGCGTGCTCCAGGAGATCGCGGAGGCGGTGGACCTGGATGGCACAGCGATGCGTGAGGCCGTCGAGCGAGGTGCGTATCGGGCGGGGGTGGACGCCCAGATCGGCGAGGCGCGCCGGCTGCGAATCACCGGCGTTCCCACCTACATTCTGGGCAATCTAGCCGTGGTCGGCGCTCAGCCTTATGAGGTCTTCCAGCGGGCGATGGCCCGGCTGGAGGCGGAAGCCCGCCAGAGGGCAGGATGAGGAATTCGTTGAGAAGGACAAGACATGCAGATGACAGTCAAGAGGTGGATGATGGCCAAAATCTTTCGAGGTGATCGCTGGGTGAAGGGGGAAACCCCCTGGACCCCCCTACCAAAGCCGGTATCCGAGCTGCGGCTGGCACTCATCGGCTCGGGCGGCGTGTACCACGAGGATCAGGAGCCCTTCGACGCGGCCAACAGGGAGGGCGATTGGTCTTTCCGGGTGATCCCCGGCGACGCACCCCCATCGGCGTTGAGGGTGGCTCACGACCACTACAACCACAAAGACGGAGCCGACAAAGACATCAACGTGGTCTTCCCCCTTGACCGACTGCGGGAACTGGAGACACGGGGCGACATCGGAGAACTGTCGCCGGCGCACATCGGCTTCATGGGATTCATCATGCGGCCAGAGAAGATTGCCGAGGAAATGTCGCCGGCGGTCATTCGCGTGCTGAAAGAGGCCGCAGTGGAGGCCGCGCTGTTGGTGCCGGCCTGACCGGTCTGTCAGCGGTCCGTGGGACTGCTACAGCGAGAGATCGAGGCGGCCGGCATCTCCACCGTGGCGATGACCGTGATGCGGGAGGTTATGGAGGGGATCAAGCCGCCGCGCGCGGTACACGTGCGCTTCCCGTTTGGTTTCACCTTTGGCGAGCCCTTTGCCCGCGACCAGCAACTGACTATCGCCGAGGATGCTCTGGCGGCGCTGGAGAGCATCCAGCAGCCGGCCACCATCATTGATCTGCCGTACCGCTGGAAGCGGGAAGACTACGCTGCCATCCGCCGTCAGCGCCAAGCGCAACAGGCGTAAGGAGGGAACCGATACCGTGACCGAGAAGACGCTGACAACAGCTCCCCGTACCCTGCTCGCCGTCTTTGCCCACCCGGACGACGAAGCATTCGGCGCCGGGGGCACGCTGGCACACTACGCCGGCGAAGGCGTGCGCGTGGCCCTGGTCTGCGCCACCCGCGGCGAGGTGGGTGGCATCGCCGACCTCAGCCTGGCCACGCCCGAAACCCTGGGCGAAGTGCGGGAGGCCGAGCTGCGTTGCGCGGCCCAGGCACTGGGCATCTCCGAGGTGATCTTCCTGGGCTACCGGGATTCGGGCATGGCCGGCACGCCCGAGAACGAGGACCCGCGCGCCTTCGTCAACGTCGCCGCCGAAGAGGTGGTGGCTCAGTTGGTGGGCATCATCCGCCGGCTGCGGCCCCAGGTCGTCGTCACCTTCGAGCCGAACGGCGGCTACGGCCACCCGGACCACATCGCCGCCCACCATCACACGGTGGCCGCTTTCCACGCTGCCGGCGACCCGGCTCGCTACCCCGATCAGGGTCCGGCACTTCGGCCGGGCTCAGTGCAGGCCTGGCAGCCGGTGCGCCTGTTCTACACCGCCATCCCGCGCTCCTTCTTCCTGGAGATGCGCGACCGGCTGGACGCCATGGGCGCGGATACGAGCGAGTTTGCCCGTTTCGAGGAGAGCGGGGCCGGCTGGCCGGACGACCAGGTTCACGTCACTCTGGATGTGGCCGGCGCCATCGAAGCCAAGTGGGCGGCGCTGCAATGCCACCGCACGCAGTTTGGGCCGGACAACCTGTTCCGCCGGCTGCCGGAGGATGTGCTGAAGGAGATGATGAG
>JBHHTZ010000384.1:0-4518 GCA_046753605.1 Anaerolineae bacterium | reverse complement strand
AAGGGCGTGCTGGCCTTCCTCGCTGAGGACGCCGAGCACCGGGTCTTCTGCTACGCCAACGGGCAACTGCGGCGCGACGAGCGCAACGACGAGATCCTGCGCTTCGTCGACTTCTGGCAGGAGCGCACCGGGCGCCTGCCCGCGGAGCTGATCTTCGACTCCAAGTTGACCACCTATGCCAATCTGCATGAGCTCAACCGGCGCGGCATCGACTTCATCACGCTACGACGTCGGTCGGCCAAGATCCTGCAGAGCATCCACGCCGCGCCGGCCTCCGCTTGGCGGCGCGTCCAGCTGTCGGGCCTGGGACGTGCTTATGCCACGCCCAAGGTGCTCGACCAGCGGACCGCGCTGGCCGACTACGAGGGCCCCATCCGCCAACTGGCTGTCGCCGAACTGGGCCACGACGAACCGACGTTGCTGCTGACCAATCAGCTACGGCGCACGCCGGCCACCCTTATCGATCGCTACGCCCGTCGCATGGTCATCGAAAACTCGATCTCCGACGGCATCGAGTTCTTCCACATGGACGCCCTATCGTCGGCGGTCCCGATGAAGGTCAATTGCGACCTGCAGCTGACGCTCATGGCCAGCAGTCTCTACCGTCTGCTCGGCCGACGCGTCGGCAACGGCTACGCCACCGCGCGCTGTCAGCACATCTTCCGTGACTTCGTGGAGGCCACCGCCAACATCACACTCAGCCCACGGGACATCACGGTCAGATTCCAGAAGCGAGCACACAACCCGCTGCTGGTAGCGGCTGGCAAGCTAGCTCAGCTTAGCTAGCACTGCTTGGGTAAGAGAGTTTGCGGTAAGTGAGTCAAGTTTTATGCGGCTCGTTTCGCCTTTTGGTGCCAGTCGTCCATGGCGTGTTCGAGGTTATCGAATGCTTTGCGCAACGAGGGACACGCGTCGAGGTGGTCCGGCAGGACGGCGCCTATACCAGGCCGCAGCAGGCGCGCATAGGCGCGCGTGTAAAACAGGGCGACGCGTAGGCCGAAGCGGGTGACCTCGTAGCGGTGGCTGTGAGGGATGCGTTCAATCAGGCCGTGCAGGCGCAAGCGCCTGAGGTCGTAGGTCATCTTCCCCGGCGTCATTTGGCTGGGATCGAGGCCCAGCAGGGGCGCCAGCTGCTCGCGCAGTTGGCGATTGGTGAAGCCGCCGATGAAGAGTCGCATCATGACCAGGGCATGGAACAGCGTCTGCACGCGTGCATCCGCAAAGCGCAGAGCGGAGACCCGTTGCTGATCGAGCTGTAGTGGTCGTTCCACCCGTTCAAACGCGGCTTCGTCAAGGGCACAGTCGCAGCTGGTTTTCTGGACGTCGAGTAGACGTCGGTTGGCGGTGAAGCCGACCTGCCGTAACTCGGGCAGGTTATGCAGCCGTTTGCCGATGCCGAAGTCGCGCGTGTTGTTGATCGTGGTCTCGGTGCGGAGGGCCCGTCCCTCCTTATGATATTGCTTGACGCGGGTGTGTTTGTAGTCGATGTGAAGCGAGGGGATCACCCCTTGGGTAATCACCCGCGTGCGGAACCTGCCGGGGGTGCGTTTGGTGACGCGGCGATTGAAGATCAACTGGACCTGATCGGGACGGCCAATGTCCAGGTTTTCGCGGATGACGTCCTCGAAGAACAGTCGTCCCGTCAAGGGGGCGTCCAGGACCTGCGTCAAAGAAAACTCAGCCTGCAGGATGGAGATGTCGTAGAGATATCCGGCCCGTCGATCAGCGGGCGAGAAGGGATGGGGCAGCAAGCGCAGCCATTTGCGCAGCAGACGATTGATCTTGGCGGCCGACAGACCGTCGCACAGACGCTGCAGTTGTTTGGGATCCTCACAAGAGAGGATGCCGTTGTCGAGGGCTTCGTAGACGATGCCTCGCTGATCCAGCTGGCGCTTGAGATACTCATGGCCGTTGATACACAGCTTGGCGGTGTACGGGAAGTAGGTGCAGAACTTGAGGAAGAAAGGACCGAAGTCTTGGTCAACGCAGTAGAAGTAGAAGTGGTTGACCATGGCGGTGGAGCGCACGATCCAAGGATAGGGTTCCCCGGTATCGGCTCGGCGACGCCGCTGAGTACGGAAAACCGGGGCCTTCTCTTGAGCTTTGCCGACAAACAACACTCCCTCGTCGCCCTCAAACTTGGCCAGGTAGTCGCGCGCAACGTCGTCCTTGCGCTGCCCTTTGTGGAAAGGAATGAGGGGAATCTCATGCTCCGCAACGAAGCGCTTGGTCTCGCCAATGAACGCCTCGGAGATCGGCTGCAATACCGCCGATGAGGGGATCGGATATCCCCTGTGGTAGCGAAGAAAGGACACCAGCCCCAGCTCCCGTTGGAGCTGCGGTACATAGACGTTGAGATACATCCGGTCGATGCTCTCCACTTCCAGGGTCACGTGCTTGCTAAGGATCTCGGAGACGGAATGACGTATCTTCATGGCGGGTTCCTGTTGGCTCCTGGATCTTCGGGTCCAACTGACCGCTCAGCGGTCCAAATAGACGGGCGCCGAATCTACTGGCATCCCACTCTGAGCTCAACAGGAGCCCACTTCATTCCCGGATGCCACAAATCGTCCATCTCACACCATACATCTCGTCGGTCTGAGGCGAAGCCTCGCTAGACAATGAGTATAAGGCCTGTCTTATTCACCGCTTTGAAGAGAAAGCCCTGTTCTTGGGTGGCTCCCGTGTGTAGATTTCAGAGGGAACGCTTACCAGTGAGACCCCTCACACCCAACGCACAGGAGGACACCCAGTGGGTGAAACTGAACAACAGCACCGCGGCGATCAAGCCGGGGTAATTCGTCCTAGCTTCAACGGGGCCCTACGCATCGAGACGCGCCGCGAGCGACTCACCGGGGACGCGGGCGTGCTTATGCTGCGCGAGCTCATGGAGCGCACCGGTCTGATCGAGTGGCTGGACGCCCACTTCACCGATCCACGCGATCCCGATCTGATCACGCACCCCCTGTCCGAGTTGCTGCGTACCGCCCTGACGCTGCTGGCCCAGGGCTGGACAGACGCCGACGATGCCGATCACCTGCGAGACGATCCGGCCCTGCGCGTGGCCGTCAGCGACCGCCACCAGGATGCCCCGCTGCGGACGCCGGACTCGGCCGGCACGCCCGACGGGCTGGCCAGCCAACCGACGCTGTCGCGCTTGCTGGCCACGGCCGCCGAACCGGGCAACCTGTTGGCCCTGGAGCAGGCCAACCTGTACCTGGCGCAGCAGCGCTGCGGCTGGCTGGATGGTCGACGGCGATACACCGAGTTCACCCTGGACATCGACAGCCTGCCGATCCCGGTCCACGGCCATCAGGACGGCAGTGCCTACAACGGCTACTATGAGACCCGCTGCTACCATCCCTTGATCCTGGGTTCGGCGGACTCGGGGCAGTTGCTGGGGGCCATCCTACGCCCTGGCAATGCCGGCACGGCAGACAATGCGCCCAAGGACTTGTCCGACTACCTCGACTGGATCCAGCGCCACTTGGCCTGGCAGATCACGGTGCGCGGCGATGCCGGTTTCCCCAGCGATGACATGCTGTGCATGCTGGAGCAGCGCCTGCGGCCCGTCGACTATGTCTTCCGCGTCAAAGCCTATCCGCCCCTGCAGGAGATGGCCGAGCCTTTGGTGCAAGCTTATCTGCGGCACAGCGCCCAGACGCAGGAGCCCGATCAGATCCGCTTCCACGAGCTGACCTACCAGGCGAAGGACTGGAAGCGGGCTCGCCGCGTCACCCTCGTCATCGTGCCGGCAGAAGAGGGGGAGATGTTCCCTCGCACCTTCTTCTTGATCACCAGCTTCGGCGCAGGCCGCATGTCCGGCGAAAGCTTGCTGGAGTTGTATCGCCAGCGCGGCACCTACGAGCAGCAATTGGGGCAATTCATGTCAACGCTGACCCCACAGCTGTCCTCCACCACACGCCCCAAGCGCCACTACCGGGGCCGCGTGCCGCAACATCGCACTGCCGCCCGAGACGCCTTCGCCACCAATCAGGCGCTGTTGTCGCTGAATCTGTTGGCCTACAACCTGCTCAATATGGGTGCCGACATCGCCAGCCGATCTCTCGCCCAACCTGGTCGTACCAAGGCTCCGGCGATGACGATCGACAGCTTCCGACAGCGTTACCTGAAGATCTCGGCACGCATCACTCTGCACAGCCGGCGAGTGTGGGCCTCGATCGCCGAGACCGCCGCTCAGTTATGGCGTCCCTGGTGGGACTTCATCCAACGTCTTGAGGACGTCTCCATGGTTAACTGATCGCGCGCGGGCCAACCGAAGTGGAAAGCCCGAGGCCTTGGCCGTCAGTCCCACCCGGTGGCACTCCCAGGCGGAGCCAGGAGATCTGTGCGAAAAATACCGGCTCGAAACGACGCCTACACCAGGCAGCGCCACGCTATCAGACCGCCCGGCAGGACAAGCCCGCGCCTGCGGTCGATGACCGAAAACCGAACGCATTCGGTGAATAATAGAGGCTACACCAACAAGTACAATTGGACATTCATCATCAACGGGCG
>JBHHTZ010000383.1:0-4523 GCA_046753605.1 Anaerolineae bacterium | reverse complement strand
AGTTGTTCGAGGCCCAGCCGCAGGAATACAGGGATGCGGTGCTACCGCCGGCAGTGCGGGCCCGTGTTGCCATCGAAGCGGCCGAAGGTCTGGGCTGGTGTCGCTACGTGGGTGACAAGGGCGCAGTGCTGAGCATAGAGCGGTTTGGTGCGTCTGCGCCGTACCAGGTCATATACGAGAAGTTCGGTCTTACGCCGGCTAACGTGGTCGCCAAAGCGCGCGCGTGCCTGCGCTCGTAAATGGCACTGAACAAGGAACGGCGGAATTACATGTGGTTCGTAGTCACGCACGCAGCGCAGCGGAGCGCGGTATTGCGCCGCTCCGCTTGCGCTACGTGGCGCACTACGACGGCCGTTCGGCGAGGTCTCCGTTCGGCGAAGGTCTCCTGACCGAGCCGGGCGGGGCGGCGGTCGGGAGACCTTGCCCAACGGGAGCCGTTCATCGTTCGCCGCAGGTCTCGTCGAAAAGGACTTGACAACCGCTGGGGAGTATGATACAATTTATTTGTGCATACGTTTGCACAAACGGAGGTGCTCCGGTTTTTTCTCTCTCCCTGGGGGTAACCACGGATGGCCATCTCTATCAAAGATGTTGCCCACAAGGCCGGCGTCTCCCCCTCGACGGTATCGCGCGCTCTGAGCGATCATCCCCGGATCAGTCGAGAGACGAAAGAGCGCATCCGACGTCTGGCCGCCGAGATGGGCTACTCGCCCAGCGCGGTGGCCCGGAGCCTGGTCACCAAACGAACCCGCATCATTGGCCTGGCTGTAGGCTGGGTTTCCGATCCCTTTCTGACTGAACTGGTGCGCGGGGTTGAAGACACTGCCACCGTAGATGGCTATACCGTCTTTCTCAGCAGCTTCTATGACCAACCCCATCGGGAGAGAGAGGTGCTTTCCACATTCCACGAGAGGCGCGTTGACGGAATCATCGTCCAGTCTTCACACCTCTATGCTGATCACCACGCGCTTCTCGCTCAGTTTCACTCGCCCGTTGTCCTGATCAACGCGCCTGACTACGTCCACTCAGTGTCTACCGACAATGTCCACGGCGGTCGATTGGCGACTGACTACCTGCTGAGTTTAGGACATTCCCGGATTGGGTATCTCGCAGCCGCAAGAGGGGGGCGCACCAACGAGCATCGTCTCGAAGGTTATAAGGAGGCTTTGCGGGAGCGAGGAATCACTTTTGACGCTGCCCTTGTCGTTCAGGGAGATGGTTATGCGGCGGGCGGCAAAGAGGCGATGAGCAAGCTGCTGGCGTTGCCGGCGCCTCCCACGGCCGTGTTTTGCTTCAACGATCTCACAGCCATGGGAGCAGCCCAGGCGGTCAGAGAGGCCGGCCTGCGGGTGCCTGATGACATCTCCCTGGTCGGTTTTGACGACATCGAGCTGGCGACCTACTTTCACCCACCCCTGACCACTGTTCGGCAACCCGCCTATGAGCTGGGGCGTCGGGCCATGGGGATGGTTCTGGCTTTGCTGGCGGATGGCAATCAGGTTCCCAATGTTGTCCTGAACGGCAAGTTGATCGTGCGCGAGTCGTGCCGGCCACTGTAGACTTGTCCGTCACCTTGTACCGTGCCACGACACTTGACATGCGATAGACGAAGGGGGTGATACTGTCAGTTTGTCTGTCAACGAAGTTCGTCGTTCGCGTCACTCTGTTCATCCAACGTTCATCAACCATCAACACAGATGAGGAGGAGAGGGAAAATGCGTAAATGGTGGATTCTGATCGGTGTTCTGGTGGCGCTGGGAATAGCCGCCGGCTGTGCTCAGCCCACGGCTGAGGTCAAAGAAGTCGTTGTCACCAAGGAGGTAATCAAAGAGGTCCAGACCGGTAGCAACTTGGTCCACATCGTCGCTCGCTGCAAGGCGAGCCCGCCCTACGAGAACGGGCGCTGCGACAACTTGGTGGCCGCAGTAGGAGCCGCCAATCAGGCGTTGGCCAAAGCAGGCGATGACCGCCGCATCGAGCTCGAGGCCATCCAGGACGATGCTGACTGGGGCGACTACAAGACCGAGTTTGAACTCGCTTCCGAAGCCGGTGAAGCGCCGGACATCATCGTCTCCGGCCACGAGCACATCGGCGACTGGGCCACGGCTGGCTACCTGACTGACATCACGGATGAAATCGGCAAGTACCCCGAGTTCAGTGACGTGATCGACAGCCTGTGGACCGCGACCAAGTTGAGCGGTCGAATCTGGGGCGTCCCGCAAGATGCTGAGGCGCGGCCGATGTACTACAGCAAGATCCTGCTGAAGCAACTTGGCTGGAGCGATGCGGACATCGCAAGCCTGCCGGATCGCGTCGCCAGCGGCGAGTTCACCTGGCAAGACATGTTCGACGTTGCCCAGGAGGCGGTCGATAAGGGCATCGTTGGAGAGGGCGACGGTTGGTGGCATCGTCCGTCCAACGGCCCCGATTTCCTGTACTACTACTACGGGGCCGGCGGTGAGGTCACTCAAGAGGGCGCCGACGCGCTGGTCTTCGACAAGGCTGCGGCTCTGAATGTCTACCAGTTGCTGTACGACGCTGCGCAGGTACGTCATATCATCCGGCCCAACAAGCTGGACGGCGACTGGGACTTCCACAAGGAGTACACCAGCAAGTTCGATAAAGTGCTCTTCGTGTTTGAGGGGACGTGGCGCTGGGCCAGTTGGCACACCAACTACCTCCAGGACGTTGGTGGCGAGGACTACCTGTGGCAAAACGCAGGCTTTGCCCCGATCCCGGCCAACAAAGAGGGTACAGGCAAGCCCATCACGCTGACCCACCCGCTGGTATACATGATCAGTTCGCAGTCCAAGAACGCGGACCTGGCGCTGCTGTTGATCTCCAAGGCGACGGTCAAGGAGCTCAACACCACCTACGCGGTGGACAGCGGTCACCTGGGCATCTTGAAGTCCCAGTCTGACTATGCGCCGTATACCAGCGCCAAGTTCTTGAGCGCGACGTTGCCGTTGTTGCAGTACACCACCTTCCTGCCCAACAGCCCGTACTGGAGCGCCTATTCAGAAGCCTACTACCTGGGCATCCAGGCCGTGGAGTCCGGTGACCTGAAACCGGCAGAGGCGGTGGATGTTGTTGTGGAACGGCTTCAGAACGAGCTTGGCGACAACGTGATCATCCGCTGAGGATAGCACACTGCAGGTTGGAGAGGCGGAACATCCCCTCTCCAACCTGACCCCGCAAGGAAAGGAAGGCTTCCCATGGCTGAGGCTGTCGTAGGCAAGTCAGGCGGAGTAGTGGGCCAGGTGTCCCGCCGCGCGCGGTTGCGGGCCACGCTGGGCGCCTGGGGATTCATGAGCCCGGCCGCGGTGCTCGTGGTGGTGTTCTTCTTCATCCCTGCGATCCTCCTCCTGGTTCTCAGCATGACTGATCTGGCCAGCTCTAACTTCAGTGACCCCTGGACTTTCGTCGGCCTGGAGAACTACCGCCGGCTGTTTAGTGATAGATTCCTGCCCAAGATCCTTAAGAACACCGTCAAGTACGTCGTCCTCACGTTGAGCTTCTTCAACGTGGGCCTGGCGTTGGTGCTGGCGCTGCTGACTTCTCACATCAACCGCCGGGCGGGGTTCTTCTTCCGCCTGCTGTGGTTGCTGCCGCGCATCACGCCTTCGGTGGTCTACATTGTAATGTGGCGGCGCTTTGTCCAGACGCCTCCGTATGGCATCATCAACTGGTTCCTGGGGATGTTCGGGGTCCAGCACCAACCTTATTGGATTAACGAGACGCCGTGGCTGTTCGTCATCCTGGTGAACGGGTTCGTGGGTGCTTCGTTCGGCATGATCATCTTCAGCTCGGCCATCGAATCGATTCCCAAAGACCTCTTCACAGCGGCGAAAGTAGATGGCGCCTCGGCCTGGCAGATCGTGCGCGATATCACCCTTCCACTGCTCAGGTGGCCGCTGCTGTTCGTGACCACCTACCAGACGCTTTCGCTTCTGGTGTCCTTTGAGTACATCCTGCTGCTGACTGAGGGCGGTCCGGGGCTGTTCACGACGGAGGTGTGGGCTCTCACGGCCTACAAGCGAGCCCTGAAAACCTACTTCGGCAGCCACGCCTGGGGATACGGCGCCGCCTGGGGGTTTATCCTCGTGATCATCGGTGTCGTGCTGGCTACCATCTACCTGCGCGTCTTCCGCTTCAACGAGTTGGTGCAGGAACCTAAGATTGACGTGCTATAGGAGGAGAGCAGATGACTGCAACCGCCCCTTCGGCAGGCCCCCTTGGACAAGCTCAGGACGCCGCGTTTGAAACCGATCCTGGGCATGGGATACGACGCTCCGTCGGCCAGGCCATTCCGTATGTCCTGCTTATCATCAGCATCTTGCCCATTGTGGTCGGCTATGCCTGGGTGCTTATCGCTACCTTTTCGTATCGCACCCGGGGCTTGCTGCCGATAGACGCCCACGGCGACGTCGGTGGGTGGACGCTGGAGAATTGGACTTTCCTGAGCGATCCTGAGATTTGGCGCGTAACGTTGAATACGTTTCTCATCGCCGTAGGGATGGTCA
>JBHHTZ010000382.1:0-4535 GCA_046753605.1 Anaerolineae bacterium | reverse complement strand
CGGGACCGCCGCGAGGTGTGGGCCGAGCGCGCCGGCGGGTGAAGTTGACAATTGACAATTGAGAATTGACAATTGACAATTAGAAAGTGGAAAAGGTCAACCAGTCATGACGATAGAATCTGACGTCGTAGCAACCCCGCCGGTGGAAAGGACACCGGAGAACCTGGCCCAACAAATCAACCAGGTGTTTCCGGGTGCGGTGAGCACGGGCAAGTGGAATGATCTGATTGTTGAGAATGACCAACTGCTTCAGGTGGCCCGCTACCTGCACGATGCTGATGGGTTGGAGTACGACTACCTCACGAGCGTCACCGGCGTTGACTACCCCGACTATTTCGAGGTGGCCTACAATCTCTTTTCTACAAAAGACTACGATGATGGCGTCACGCTAAAGGCTCGAGCGTCGAAGGATGACCCCGTCGTACCATCGGTGGTGAGCGTGTGGGCCGGCGCGGATTTCCAGGAGCGCGAGATTTGGGACCTGTTCGGCGTGCGGTTTGCCGGCCATCCCAACCTCAAGCGCATCCTGATGTGGGAAGGATTTCGCGGCCATCCCATGCGCAGAGACTACAAAGAGGGCTACTACGAGCAGGATCACAAGCCGCTCGACAGCCGCTGGCCGGATGGGTGGCACGCGCGCGGTGAAGAGCACAATCCCTGGGGCCGGAACGTCGTTTACCCGCCGGGCTATGCTGCTGGCGATCTGGACGAGCGCCAACTGCCCGGCGAGGGCTTGCTCGTAATCGAGCCTGGGCAGGCAGTAGCTGGCAGCGGGGAAATTCAGGCACAGCGCGTCATGGTCAACATGGGACCCCAGCACCCCTCGACCCACGGCGTGTTCCAGATGCGGGTTGTCCTGGAAGGCGAGACCATCATCGATCTGGAGCCGATCATGGGCTACCTGCACCGCAACCACGAGAAGATCGGCGAGCGTAACCTGTGGCTGGCGAACATGCCCTACACCGATCGGCTGGACTATCTCACCTCGATGTCCAACAACCTGGGCTACGCGACGGCGGTTGAGAAGCTGATGGGGGTGGAGGCGCCGGAGTATGCTGAGTACATCCGCATCATCATGGTGGAGTTGACGCGAATCGTCAATCATATCTGGGCCATTGGCTTCCTGCTGAACGACCTGGGCGCGTTTTTCACGCCGGCCCTGTACGCCATCGAGGAGCGCGAGGTCATTCTGGACCTGTTTGAGATGACCGCCGGCTCACGCATGATGTGTAACTACATGCGCTTTGGCGGCGTAGCCTACGATCTACCGCCGGAGGCCTGGCCGATGCTCAAGGACCTGGTGTACGAGCGTATCCCCCGCGCCATTGAGGAGATGGACAACTACCTGACGAAGAACGAGATCCTCGTCGAGCGGTGTCGGGGGGTAGGGATTCTGCCGGCTGATCTGGCCATCAACTACAGCGCCGGCGGCCCGGTCCTGCGCGGCTCTGGTGTGCCCTACGATGTGCGCCGGGCGCAGCCGTATTCCATCTACGATCGGTTCGACTTCGACGTTGTCAGCTTCCCGAATGGCGATGTCTACGACCGGTATCGGGTGCGGGTTGAGGAGATGCGGCAGAGCAACCGCATTCTGAAGCAGGCGCTGGAGCAGATGCCGGAGTCGGGGGAGATCCTGGCCGGCCGCAAGGGCTGGCAGACTCGGGTGCCCGAAGGCGAGGTCTATGGCCGTATCGAAAACCCGAAGGGCGAGCTGGGGTTCTACCTGGTCAGCGATGGCAGGGCGAACCCGTATCGGTACCACGTCCGGTCGCCCTCCTTCATCAACATCACGGCCCTGGGCGAGATGTGCAAGGGGCACAAGGTTGCAGACGTAGTCGCGATTCTAGGCAGCATCGACATCGTTCTCGGAGAACTGGACCGCTAGCCAGTAATCAGTGATCAGTAAACAGTAATCAGTGATCAGTCTCGAGACGTAACTACACTGATTACTGATCACTGATTACTGATTACTGATCACTGTTCACTGACCCTGTGGAGGAGATATGTTTGGATTGGGCGTTGTAAGAGGGATGGGTATCACGCTGAAGCGGTTCGTGGATACCTTTCTTCGGGGCTATGACACCTACCCGCGAACGCGGGAGGTCGGGGGTCGGGCTGATGTGGAGCGCAAGTACCCCATTGAGCCTGGCGGATTGTTCACGGTGCAGTACCCTGAGGAGAAAGTGCCGGTTCCTGAACGCTTCCGCAACATCCCGATGCTGATCTACGAGCCGGAGCTGGACAGCGAGCGCGCAGAGTACGGAGGCAATCGCTGCACATCGTGCGGCATTTGTGCCAAGGTGTGCCCGCCGCAGTGCATCTGGATTGTGCAGCAGAAGGACAAGAACGGTCGCCCCGTGCCGGTACCGGAAGCGTTCTTCATTGATGCTTCGATTTGCATGAGTTGCGGTTTCTGTGCTGAGTACTGTCCCTTCGACGCCATCAAGATGAACCAGGAGTTCGAACTCTCCAGCTATGAGCGGCACGAGTCCTGGTTATACGACATGGATGACTTGTTGGTGTCAACGGATTACTACGCCAAGACCCATCCTCAGGCCTGGGCTGCTGAAGAAGAGGAGCGGCGCAAGAAAGTTGAAGCCAAGCGCAAGCGGGAAGAGGCCAAGCGCAAGCGCGAGGCTGCCGCCAGGGCCAAGAAAGCAGCCGAGGCAGCGGCGGCCGGAGAAGGCGGCGAGGCCTCCGAGATGGATGAGGCGCGCCGGCGCAAGCTGGAAGCGCGCAAGAAGTTTCTGGAAGCCAAGCGTAAGCGTGAGGAGGCAGCACAATCAGCCAAGGATGATGATGGAGAGTAGTGTAAAGAATATGAGGAAGGACACGGTGGGGCGATTCGACGGTGCTCGCCTCGCCTCCCCCTTGTTGCTCTGCTCAAGTTAGCCTTCCTTTCTCGACCTTCATGCGAGGAGTGAATCATGCTTGCTAACTATGCGCCAATTCTCATACTCCTTATCCTGGCAACGGGATTGGCCGGCCTGGTTCTTGTGGTGGGGTTGCTCGTCGGTCCCAGGCGGCCGACCCCCACCAAGCTTTCCCCTTATGAATCGGGCATGAGCCCCATTGGCCGCGCACAGCGGCGAATGCCAATCCAGTTCTATTTGATTGCCACACTGTTCATCCTTTTCGATATCGAGGTCATTTTCCTCTACCCTTGGGCGATCACCTTCCGCCGGCTGGGGGTGTTCGGTCTGGTCGAGATGGGCGTATTCATTCTGATTCTTTTGGTTGGGTATTTCTATCTGTGGAAGAAGGGTGCGTTGGAATGGCAATAGACGAGGATCTGTTGATACCGTTGCAGCAAGAGAAAAGCGGTGATTTTGGAATCATAACGACGACGCTGGACAAAGCGGTCGGCTGGGCACGATCGCGCAGCATCTGGCCGATGATGTATGGGCTGGCCTGTTGTGCCATCGAGATGATGCATGCCCAGGCGTCGCGGCATGACATGTCTCGATTCGGCATGGAACTGATGCGGCCCTCGCCCCGCCAGTCCGATTTGATGATCGTGGCCGGCCGCGTTTCGGTGAAGATGGCGCCGGTCCTGCGCCGGCTATACGATCAGATGCCGGAGCCCAAGTGGGTCATCGCCATGGGGGACTGCGCGTCCTGCGGCGGTGTGTTCAACAACTATGCCATCGTGAAGGGCGTGGACGAAATCGTGCCGGTGGATGTGTATGTGGCCGGCTGTCCGCCGCGGCCGGAGGCGTTGATCGATGGCGTTATCTTGTTACGGAAGAAGATTGAGCGCGGGGACCCGCCGGCCTATCAGGTCAAGCAGCCCTGGCGCGGCAGGGGCGTGAAGCGCAATTCCGACTACGGCACGTGGCCGAAGCAAGCTGAAACAGAGAAGGCGTGATTGTGGCGACTGAAGACTCGAACCCGACGGCGGATCGACTTAAAGAAGAGTTCCCTGATGCGGTTATCGCGGTCCGCGAGATGGCCGGCGAGCAGACTGTGGTCGTGCATCGAGAGAGAATTGTTGACATTCTCCGGTTCCTGCGCGATGACGAGGAGTTGCGGTACAACTTCCTGGCCGATCTGACGGCGGTGGACTTCCTGGGACGTGTGCCGCGCTTTGAGGTGGTGTACCACCTGCTCTCCATGCCCAACAAGCGGCGCGTACGCTTGAAGGTGCTGGTCGAGGATGGAGCGCCGGCGCCATCGGTCGTCGGCGTCTACCCGGCAGCCAACTTCCTGGAGCGGGAAGTCTACGACCTTTTCGGCATTGAGTTCGACGGCCACCCATCTCTGCGCCGGATTCTCATGCCCGAGGACTGGGAAGGCCATCCGCTGCGCAAAGACTACCCGTTGGGCGACGAGCCGGTCGCGTTTTCGCACAACGAGGATCGAATCTATCGCGACAAGCCTTTTGTGGAAGACTAGGCGACAGTGATCACTGATCACAGGTATTTTGAAGATGAGTGAGATGATGCCAGATACCACGCTGCTCGGGGCCGAGTTGGCCGAGGAGCCCCTTGAGGGGCGCATGGTTCTGAACCTGGGGCCGCAGCATCCGTCAACCC
>JBHHTZ010000381.1:0-4552 GCA_046753605.1 Anaerolineae bacterium | reverse complement strand
TCCGTTCCAACCGGGCGAGGCGTCAGTGTGTACCAGGCTCCGTTGATGTACTTCATCAGTGCCCCAGTGTCGCCGACGACCCACCCATCTTCAACACCGACGAGCTGCACATCCCAGAGGGTCGCGGATGTCTGGATGCTGGGCATCGCGTTCGACCAATTCGTCCACCGGTTGTTGACGTAGTATAGAATCGTCCCGTTATCGCCGACGGCCCACGCGGCGCCCGCACTCACGGGATATACCGCACGCAACGTTTCAGCGGTCGGAATCAAGCTGGGTGCTATGAGGAACCAGTTGACACCGTCAAACCAGACGACGGTTCCGTGATCACCCACTGCCCAGCCGGCCTCACTGCCTGGCAACATGGCAATGTCCCACAACGCCTCACCCGCCGGCGTCACCGGCCCAATCAGATACCAATCCACCCCATCAAAGCGGATAATGGAACCGCCGTCGGTCACAGCCCATGCGTCCAGCCGCGACGACACGTGCACAGCCGTCAGATTCTCCGATGTCGGCGACCCTTCGGGCCACTCAGTCCAGTCGTGTCCGTCAAAGTACAGGACCAAGCCGGCAGCGCCAACCGCCCAGGCGGTGCCATCGCTTGATATTGCCACATCAGCCAGGTCTGCCGTAGTCGGACCTGGCCAGGCATACCAACCTGGTGTGGGAGTCGGGGTCGGGGTGTCGACGGGCGTGGGTGTGTCGCTTGCCGTCGGCGTGATTGTTGGCGACGATGTCACCGTTGGCGTGGCTGTCGCAGTCGGAGTAATTGTTGGCGTGGCTTCGAGCGTTGGGGGCGGAGTCGCAGAAGCCACGACCCCCTGATGATCTCGCATGATGATTGGAACATAAACCTGACTCTGATCGACCAGGCGCACGTCGTCGATGTAGGTCCAGATGCCCCAGCCACCGCAATGCTCATTCTTGGCCTCGAAGTAAAGCTGGATTGTGTCACCACGATAGGCCGTTAGGTCGAAGCGTTGCTCTTGCCAACCCATGTCGTAGCCTGGAATTGCGGCCCCGTTGGGCGGATCGTAGCCGTCCCGTAACAGCAGATCCAGCCGGCTGCCACTGAGATCATGGACCTCAGCCCGAAAGCTCGCCCAGTGAATGATGTCATTGGTAACGATCCGGTAGTGGAAGATGATCTCGGGAGCGCGAAAGCTCAGAGGAAGATGTATCGATTGTGCGATCCAGGATGCACCGGCTGGACGATCGAAGGCCGGCACAGGCGCTCCCAGCCTGGCCGAGAAATCGCCGGCGTAGACCGATTCGCTGGTGATGACCGGAGAGGCCATGGAACCGCCCTCCTGGCATGCCTCCGCTGCGCCCCCGGTCCACGCGCCGATTGTCCACGACGTGAAGTCACCCGTCTCAAAGTCACCGTTCTGCACCAGATTCAATCCGGTCACGTCTATCGAGCGTGGGCCGGCAGACCCGAGGCCCAGCAGCACGAACAGCAGGAACACGCCGAGGGAGGCGAATCGCAATCCGCCAGGGGCAGCTAGCGGCCGTCTCACGAGTGACTCCTAAGAACCCCGGCCCACAGGCGTCGGCGTCGGAGGGCGAGGGATACCGTGTACCGTTGCAGGCGTCCGTACCGCCAATTCGGGGACCGCCAGCGCTGCTGTTGGTACCTCTGATTTGCCGGCCCGATCTGGGCGGAACTGGAAGATCCAGACCGGTCCGTTCGAGTAGACCACCTGGTACGCAGAATCGTTCGCGAACGACTTGAGGTCTAACTGCCCACCCTTTGCACCAAGATACACGTATTGCAGATTATGACCAGTCATCAGGTCCCTCAGTTTCGGATCGCCGGCCTCGGTTATCCCAGCCAGGGCGACGAGCACATCTTGCACCCGGAAATACGCCTCGCGTGAACCATAGGAGTAGAGAGCCGGCGGAACAAGCGTGCGCCGGCCGGTCAGAAGAGGAATCCAATATCCCCCATCAGCGCCCATGTACGTCCCGTATTGCCACTCGCGAATGTTGGTCACGAAGCCGGCATCCGGCTCTGTGTGCTGACGAATCCAGTTTAGTGCTGTTATGTCATCTTTTGTAGCCACAATGGTCACAGGATTTACCACATCAAGCATGTTCCACGCGCCGGCCAAGACAACCGCGAAAAGGAGGCCGGCCAAGATCATCGACACCACCGAGCGTCGAACCCCCGTCAGTCGCAAAAGTATCGCATCGGCGGCAACGCCCACCAGGCAGCCGGTGAGTATGCTCGTCGGTAGGAATAACGTAATTACAAGCACAGCGTTGCTCAGCAGCCAGGTTTCCTGGCGACCTATCAGGTTCGGGTTGGCAGCGAGCACCGCGCCGGCAGCCCACAGCCCGATCAGGACCGACACCCGCCGCCACCATACCAGCCCCAGCAGCAAACTGAGCAAGGCCAGTCGCAGCAGGACCCGATCATAGCCCACATCGATCAGAGCGCGCGGCACCGCGTTGAAAGCAGCGGGACCATGGAACCAGCCGGCGCCCCGTCCAGTTGATACCAGTGCAGCCCAGAGCCGGAGCAGCCACGGCGACAGCAGCAGCAGGGCGAGGCCGGCCAGCACCCCCACCCGCACGAGATAGTCCCGTGCCCCGGGTCCCGCTCCCCAACTCGCACGCTCTTCACCCCGCCAACGTCGGATTCCCTCCATCGCCCGCCCAACCGGCCCATACACCACCAACGCCGCCACGAACGCCCCGTAGAACACCAAGACCCGATAGTGCACCAACCCCAATCCTGCCACCGCCATGCCACCCAGAACCAGCGCCCACCGCTCTCCTCCCTCCACCCACCACAGCGTCAGCATCACCGCCGCCGGCAACACCACCAACCCCGCCAACTGCGTGTACCGCCCCCACGTCACGTAGTACGCCGGCATCAGCGACACCGTCCCCACCACTCCCATCGCCACCAGGCCGGCTGGCCATTGCAGATTGCAGATTGCAGATTGCAGATTGCGGCTCTCCGACGTCTCGACTCCCAAGCCCGATCTCGCCCCTCCGCTCCCCCGCTCCCCCGCTCCCCCGCACAAAAGCGTCACCGTCAGGCCGTACACGCCTACCCCAACCAGCGCGTTCAACACCTGGCCCATCGTCAACACCGCCTTCGGCGCCGACAGCCCGGTCAACCACATCAGCCCCGCTGCCAGGGCGTGGAACCCGAAGTGGTAGATGAACGGCCCAATCTCCAGGTATGGCGCGTAGCCCGCCGGCACTCTCCCCTGCTCCGCGATCAGTTGCGCCATCATCGTGTGATGTACCCCGTCCACCCACGCCGGCGCCACCAACCCGCGTATTTGCAGCATCCGCAGCGCCAGCGTTACCCCCAGCAACCCCGCGAACAGCCCCAGCGCCGGCCAGTTCGACCGATCCCGCCACGACTCAAGCGGACGCCAGCGCAGCCGCCACAGCCGCCACACCACCCCCGCAGCCACCGCCGCCATCAGCCCGGCGAACCGCGCCGGAGTGAGAGTGACCCCGACCAGGGTGGTGAACAGCAGAACCAGGGGCAGCACCGCCACGCTCAGCCCGACAGCCAGGACCAGTTGCAGCATGGGGTCCAGCCGGCCGCCACCGCTCCGCGCCGGCCACCGCTCCGCCGGCACTGCCAGCAGCAATGCCAGGTAGCCGGGTAACACCAAGAGGACAGCGAGCGATGCGAAGACGGTCAAGTGCTACTCCTTTGACAGTTGGCTAGATAGCTAGATGGCTGGATGGCTGGTCTGTGCCGGGCAAGCCATCCAGCCATCTAGCTATCTAGCCATCCAGCCATCCAGCCATTTCATTCTTCACGACACGCCACCGAAGCATATCAACTACTCCCCCGGCCACGCCAACAAAACCAAGACCAGGTACCGGGGCGCCGGAGTAGGCGTGGGTGTCGGCGTGATGCTCGGCGTGACGGTTGGGGTGGGGGGGAGGGTCGGTGTCGGCGTAAAGGTGGCAGTGGGCGTTGGGCGAGGGCCCATGGCGGGGAACCAGACCCGCTCACCGAGGATGTCCGCACCCCCCAGACGATCTTCGGCCCACGCGAGGAGAAATTCTACGCCGCCAGGGTTGAACGCCAGGGCCGGCGCTGCCTGATCGGGAATGGCAGCAGACAGTGGCATGTTCGTGTCCGCCGGCGCGCCCGGCGTCCCTGCTGCGTTCACCCGCTCCCCAGCCGCCGAGAGCAGTTGGCCGAAAATGTTGCTGGAGTCAGGATCGCGGTCGTCCTCCCATGCCACGAGATACCCACGGTCGTACACACCGGCCCTGGGTCCCGTCTGCAATCCGGCCGCCGATGAGATCACGATTCGTTCCGAGCCAGCCACGGGCTGTCCATCGGCCGTCACGCGAAACCCGTAGATGTCATCGTCCGAGGCGTCGTCCCATACGACTAGATACTCGTTGGTGAGAGGGTTGTAGACAACATCCGGCACGGGCGCTGGATAGGGTCGGAGGAGCGAGCTCCATACCCGGCGGCGTGCTCCCTGTAACTCTCCCGAGACAGACAGCCGGCGGTCCTCGATCCAGATGTCCTGCCGCTGCCAGACGATGAGAAAAT
>JBHHTZ010000380.1:0-4554 GCA_046753605.1 Anaerolineae bacterium | reverse complement strand
GGCGCGATGCGCCGGTGCCGATGGTAGCGGAGTATCTCCCGCAGCCGCCCGGCGATCTCCCGCCCGGTGTGGTCGGGACCCTCCTGGACGAAACGGCTGACATGCAAGACATCATCGCCACCATCGTCGATCTGGCGCGCCGGGGCGTGATCTCGATGCAGGAGATTGAGAAACCGGGTTTCCTGGGCATTGGCACACGCCGTGACTTTGTCTTCGAGAAACAAGATCACAACGAGACACTGCGACCCTACGAGAAGACGCTGTTACATGAACTGTTCCGGGGCCGGCAGAGCCGGAAACTCTCTTCGCTGAAGCAGAAGTTCTACAAGGCGCTTCCCGATTTGCAGGATGAGTTGTATGAAGAGGTCGTGCGGGCCGGCTTCTTCCAGCGCAGCCCCGAGTCAACGCGTCGCATCTACGCCGTCCTGGGTGTGCTGGGGATGGTTTTCTCTGCCATTATCGGCTTCTTCACCCTGTTCTTCATGGTGTCGTTTGCGGGCGCAACCCTGTGTATTCCCTTTGGAATGGGTGTCGTGTCCCTCGGCTTGCTCATCTTTGCGAAGGTGATGCCGCGCAAGACCACCCAGGGATCGGAGGCGGCGGTCCAGTGGCGGGCTTTCAAGCGTTACCTGGACAACATCGAAGACTATACTGACCTGAAACAGGCGAAGGACATCTTCGACAAGTACCTGCCCTATGCCATTGCGTTTGGCCTGGCGAACAGTTGGGTGCAGAAGTTTGCGCGGGTGGACGCGCCGGCCCCGCCCTGGTACCAGCCAGCCGGCCCTTACTGGGATGAGCCCTGGCCGCGTGGCTACGGACGGCGGACCTACCGTCGCGGTGGCCGTCCGGTCATTGTGCGTGGCGGTGGCCGGCGCGGAGGGGCCAGGCCGGCGTCTGGGTCCGGCCGTTCGGGCGGTGGAATGCCGGATCTGCAAGAGACGAGCGACTCGATGGGGCGCAGCCTGCAAAGCATGAGTGATGGGCTGGCCTCCATGCTGAATGTGGCCGGCAGCATCCTCGGCAGTGCCCCCAGCAGCAGCGGTGGTGGCGGCTGGAGCGGCGGTGGCGGCGGTGGTGGTGGCGGCGGCGGCTCTGGCGGCGGTGGCAGTGGTTTTGGATAGGACAGACAAGGCAAATCCATGGTAGGACAAGGACGCATCATTGGCGGATTGATGATTGTGGCTGCCATTGCCCTGATGCTGGTCATCGGCGCCTGGCTGGTAGCCAACCTGTCGGAAGGGACCTTGAGAGTCTCGGGGGCTGTCTTTGGCGTGGTGCTGGTAGTCATCGTCGTCGCACCGCTTCTTGGCGGAGGCGCTTTCATCTTCTTCCGGGGGACTGAGGAAGCGCGTCAGTTCGCAGAAGTCGCCAAAGAACGAGAAATCCTCAACATGGTGCTCACCCGAGGACAAATCCGGATCAGTGACGCGGCCCTCGAAATGGACCTGACCCGCGACAAGATCAAGGAGTACATCCACGACCTGGTCGGCAAGGGGCTGTTCACCGGCTACATCAACTGGAACGACGGGGTACTCTACGCCAGGGAAGCATCGGAAATGCGCCAGAAGTGCCCGAACTGCGGCGGAGAGCTGGAGCTGGCCGGCAAGGGCGTCTTCGAGTGCCCGTACTGCGGGACAGAGATCTTCCTGTCTTGAGTAGTTGCCTTGAGAACAAGGAGGCGTTTGCTTGACACTCGCAACTCAAGAAGACAGCCTCGGTAAGGACCTCCCCATCGGCGCTCACCACTATCGAGCGTGGGTTGGTTCCCCCAAAATCTATGACATCATGAGTTCGACGCAGTTCAGTCTGCTCACTTTCTTGGGTCTCAGAGAGCACCACTACCTCCTGGACGTGGGCTGTGGCTCACTGAGAGCCGGCCGGCTCTTTATCCCCTACCTCCTCAAGGGGCGCTATTTTGGGATTGAGCCCGAGCAATGGTTGATCGAAGATGGCATCAAGAATCACGTAGGTGAAGACTTGGTACGCATCAAGCAGCCCACCTTCAGTAATGATAGCAATTTCACACTGACTACGTTTGGCCAGCAATTCGACTTCGTCGTGGCTCAATCAATTTTTTCCCATGCGGCGCAGTCACAGATTAGCCGGTGCCTGTCTGAAGCGAAAGAAGCAATGAACTCGACTGGCGTCTTCGTTGCCAACTTCGCCGAAGGAGAACAGAACTATTCGGGTAGTGAGTGGGTCTATCCAGGTCTGGCGAGATACTCGTTTGAATACCTGGCGAGGCTTGCCCAAGACCAGGGTTTGAGTTGCACGCGTCTGGATTGGCCCCGTCTGAATACGTTGACGTGGGTGGCATGTGTCCACCCGGAACATCTGACGAATCTCCCAAAGCTGGGCAATGTGGATGCCACCCGGTTGTCGTTCCTGGAGCAGGAACTGAGACTGTGCAGAAAGCGGCTCTCCGACATAGAGAACCACCCCTATGTCAGGTTGGGATTGAAGGTCCGGCGTTTCATGAACCGAATGTGACTTCAGCAAATGCTATTGTTGGGCGAGGTCCCCTGACCGAGCCCATTTCGCCTCGGTCGGGAGACCGTCGGCGATCAAAGGAATGTAACTGCTTTGCACGGGCGTATCGGGCGCCGGTTTTTGAGGAGGCAAATGTGGAGAACCTGGAGCTCCGTCTGGAGGAGCAGAGGAAGAGGATCGCAGCTTCGATCCCCGGCTATCTCGGGTATCGCGAGCGGGAGCGCCGGCGCGACGCGGATCGGGAACTGCGCGCCGGTCTGGCGCGGCAGTACAGCGCCCAACTGGACCGGCTGACCGATGTGCAGCGGCGGGCGACGAATCGGGCGTTGCTCAGTGCATTGGACGACATGGAGCGCGCCGGCCTCAAGCTGCAGCGCTTCATCGATCGGCTGCGCACGGCCAGCTACGGCTACGCCGGCTGGTTTGACACCGCCACAATTCGCGAGGCCGAGCTGGAGCAGCTCTACGCCTTCGATCAACTGTTGGCCGCCGGCGTTGAGCGCGTGGCGGCCGCCCTCGACGGGGTCGCCGAGGCGGTCGATGCTCGCGAGGGGGTGGAGGCGGCCGTCGAGGAGCTGGCCGGCACAGTTGATGACTTGAACCGCCGGTTCGATCAGCGACGCAACCTGTTGGCCGAAGGGAAAAAGACGCCGCCCAATGAGCTGAGAGAGGCGCTGGAGGTCGCGGCGTTGCCCAGCCCGGCCTTTCAGGCCCTGGCCGATTTGAAAGTTGACGATGCGCTGACGTGCGAGGGCATCGACTACCTCATCATCGCCAAAGTCACGTACGATGCGCAGGGCGCGCTGTCGTACGCCTACCAGCTCGAAGATACCGACACGGATCGCTGGCTGCGCGTCGGGCCGGCCAGCGATGAGGTAGTGCTGTTTGACGTCGTCGATGAAGGGGTGTCCACGCCCCTGGCCGAGACGCTGGAGGTGGCCGGAGAGTTGTTTCGGCAGACGGGCGAAGGCCAGGCCAAGTCGTACATCGTCGGGCCTGGCGGCCGGCGCGAAGGCGTCGCTGAGTATTGGCTGTACACCTCGGACAGCGGAGGCCGGCTGTTGATCGAGAAATGGGGTGAGGATCTTCGCGTGCATCGCGGACAGCCTGTGGACGCGGACCAGGTCAAGGTTTGGCCTCGGAAGTGAGACGCTATTGCATACTGCGTATTGCGTATTCCGTGCAACAGCATGGCTCAGATACGCAATACGCGGTACGCAATAGGTTTAGGTCTGAACAAACGCCGAAAGGAGAACACAATGGGGATTTTCGAACGAATTAACAACATCCTGCGCGCAAATCTGAACGACATCCTGGACCGCGCCGAGGACCCGGAGAAGATGCTGGATCAGATCATCCGGGACATGGAGGTGGCCATTCGGGATGCCAAGGGGCAGGTCGCCGACATGATTGCGCAGGAGAAGATGATCAAGCACGACATGGAGCGCAGTCAGGAACTCTCGGATGAGTGGGGGCACAAGGCTGAGCTGGCCGTGAAGAACGGCAAGGATGAGCTGGCGCTGGAGGCCCTCAAGCGCAAGAAGGACTACCAGGCGCACGCCGATGTGTATCGACAGCAGTGGGAGGCGCAGCAGGCCGGCGTCGAGAAGCTGAAGCAGGAGCTCGACGAACTGGAGTCCAAGTACGACGAGGCCAAGCGCAAGAAGACTGTGCTCATCGCACGCCACAAGCGCGCCGCTGCCCAGGCTCAGGTCGTGCAGACGGCCGAGCGGCTTGACTCAATCGACTACGGCGCTGAGCTGGACCGCATGGAGCGCCGCATTCTCGAAGAGGAAGCTCGCGCAGAAGCGACCACCGAGTTGGTCGAAGAGTCGGTCGAAGACCAACTCGCGGCCCTCGAGGTGGATGACGAGCTCCAGCAAGAACTTGCCGCACTCAAGGCCCAGGTGCTGGGCGCGGAAGAACAGTAAACAGTGATCAGTCATCAGTAAACAGTAAACGGTAATCAGTGGCCAGAATCTGGTCACTGATCACTGATCACTGATCACTGGCCCTTGGAGGTTGATATGGCAATATTGGACGTTATCGAATGGGCTGATG
>JBHHTZ010000379.1:0-4555 GCA_046753605.1 Anaerolineae bacterium | reverse complement strand
CAGGGTCGTCATGCAAGGGTCAGTCGTGGTCGATCAGCGCCCGCAGGCCCTGGCGGAGACCTTGCATTGTGCTGATGGCTTCAACCTGGGTGTTGATGATCAGGTCGGCGTATTGGGTAGTCAATCGTTCGACCCGCTGGATTTGTTCCGTGGCCTGCTGGACGTAAGGTTCTGCTTTTTGCCGGCCCACAATCAACCCACGGCGCAGGAAGTAGATCGCTGCGCCGACGACGATCACCACGACCAGGAGTTCAATGATCAACAAGATGGCGGCAATGCCGGCCAAAACAGAGACTGTGTTCATGTCTGCCTCCAAGATTAGTTGGCTGGTTGGCTAGCGTAAGTTGCGTGCAATGCAACGGGAAACCGTTGTCAAACTCTGAAAACCAAACTTTACCGACTACAAAGCCCTCCCAGCTTGTGGCACAATGGCAAGTCCATCACGACTTGTCATCACGCAAGGATGGCTTGCCATGAGTATACCACAAGCGATCACCAATATCCAATGATCTCCCGACCTGTCAACCTGGCCAGGCATCCCTGGCGCAGGCGTGGGGGGACTTGGCGGTGCTGGCCGGCTGTGGGGGTTACTTATGTGCCTTTTGCGGATGCGTGGGGCACACCACGAGGTTATGTGACAATGCTTTGCTCCCAAGAGGAGCGAAATTTCATTATCCATCTGATCCAACAGGGGGTCGTGCCTGGCAAGCGGACCTGGCGCAGAGAGGACCTGCATGAGCGCTAGTATCCTGGTAGATACCAACGTCCTGGTCTACGCTTACGACCGCTCCGAACCCGAGAAACAGGAGCAGGTGTGAGGACTTCAACGCCGGTCAGGTCACGGAAGGGGTTCGTTTTGTGAACCCCTTCGCCGAAGACTTCCGAGCACAGGATTGGTTGGTAGGATAGGATCTAGCAACGCGCCTACGGCGCCCCGTATCGCAGAACGAGCCCGCCGTTGCCAACAGCCCAGCCGTTGCTTAGCGTCTCGTCAACCCAGATGGCGTTGAGGGGGCCCGCAGTTGTGTGGGCGACCTCCTCCCAACTTCCGCCGAAGTACCGGAAGATAGCCCCCTCCGCCCGTGGCCCGGTGTCGAGAGCAGCAGACGCCCACACGTGATCCTGGCTCAGGACGTGCAGTCCCGTAACCCCGCCTGCGTAGAAGGCGCGAGGGATCCGTGTTTCGGTCCAGCGTCCGTTGGCATAGCGGACGATCACCCCACCGTCGCCGGCTGCCCAGCCGTCCGTCGCTGAAACCATCTCAATGGCGCGCAGCCCCCCAGTGGCCCGCAGGGTGGATGCCTGAGACCATCGGCCATTGTAGCGGTAGATGTGGCCCGTTTCCGCGATGGCCCATCCCTGGTCAGGGGCCGGCATGGCCAGGCCGGTGTAGGGGTAACCGGTCCAGCCGTAGTACTCCCACTGTTGTCCGTTCAGCCGCAGGATTGTGCCACGCTTGTAGCCCAGGGCCCACGCGTCGTTTTCCGAGAAGGCGTAGATAGCACGGAAGTCCTCGTCCTGATCCAGCATGATAGCCGGCATCGGCATCTTGCTGAAGGAAACGCCGCCGTTGGTGGTTCGCCAGATGGTCTTGTTGTCGCCGGCGATGAACCCCACCTGATCGTTCACCATGAAGATGTCGCGCAGAGATTCGCTGCCCCACGCCTGGTAGCTCCAATTCGCGCCGCCATCTTGCGTGTGCGCCACGAATCCGTTCTCTCCCACGATAAACCCGTGCAGCGCGTCGGTGAACGCGATGTCGTACAGGTTCACGGCTGGAAAGGTCGGGATGCTGACGCCGCTGCAATCCGGCCCCGAGCCGGGGCACCAGACAGCCGGCCCTGGTGTGGGCGTAATGGTCGGCGTATGCGTCACAGTTGACGTCGGCGTCACTGTCGGCGGCGCCTGAGTTGGTGTGTTGGTGGCAGTCGGGGTTGAGGTGGCCGGCGCGGTTGGCGTCGGAGTCGCCGTGGCCGTGGGAGGCGCAACGGTGGGCACCTCGATGGGCCGGCCAAACCAGCTATTCGCCACGATTGGCAGATAGGCGATATGAACTCGCAGGGGGGGAACGAACAACGTTTCAGTCGGCGATGGGGTGGGCGTGTCTGTCACCGTGGGGGTGTGTGTGACGGTTGGGGTCGGCGTGGCGGGTCCCCGCGGATGGAATCGCATGAGGCCCCATCCATTGGTTCCGACCCAGATGTCGCCGTCCGGTGCAACCCGGATCACCTGAATGTCGCCGGCGGCCACAGGCGAGTTGATGGGCGACCAGGTGACCCACTCCGTTCCATCCACGGTGAGCTTGATGCCGCCGGCAGCACGGTCGGCCAGACTGTCATCTTCCTGTCCGTTCGCATCCACGTCCATGCCGCCGCGTGAGGTTCCAACCCACACGAAGCCGTTCTCATCGACGGCAATGGAAGAGACCCAGCCTTCGTTCTCGAAGGCCTGGCTGGACCAGGCGTCGGCCTGCCACCAGTTGATGGCGGCCGGCACGTACGGCTGGTCATCAACCAGCGTCTGGCGACTCAGGGAACGCGTGCCCAGCGCGCCGGCCCAGGCCGTGCCGTTCGGGCCAACACCAATGCTCTGGATCACAGCCTCGTTTCTGCCTTCACGGAAAGACTCAATGCCGTCCCGCGTGGTCCACGAGGTCCAGTCGCCGGCCTCGTAGTCGTAGCGCGCCACGCCACCGCCTTGCGTGCCGAAGCCCGTGAAGTACGGCGCAGTCGAAATCCAAAGCTGCCGGCGGGCGCAATCGGGGGCGATGCCTGTTACCAGGTTTGACGGGATGGTCCGGTATTGGATAGGCCCCGTCCACTGATCACTGCCCAGATTGTGGGGGGAACCCATCGTGTCCAGGGTCATGAGACCCAGGCCGCTGTTGTCGCGCAAACTGCCCAGGGCAATCCACAATTCGCCGTCACAGCCAACTGCCAGGGCCGACACACGGTCGTCGAGCAGGCCGGCGTACTGGCCGCCGGTGTTGGCATCGGTTCGGATGGTCCAGCGCTGCCCGTCGTAGACGCTCAGGCCGCCATCGGTCCACTGGCCCCCCCGTCGCCCCTGGATTTCCCACGTGGCCGGCTGTGTGCCAAACCAGACAGTGTCGCCATCCACAGCAATGGCGGTGATGTTATCGCTGGCCAGGCCGGTCCACGGCTTCACGCCATCATCGTCAGTGCTTCCCTTCGTGAACCGGGTCCACGTGTCATCCTCGGGATCAGTCGTTCCGTTGGTGTTCAGCAGAAGAGCGCCGACGCCGTACCTGCGCTCTCGTTTGTTGCCCGTGGCGACCCACACCTGGCCTTCCCAGCGGGTACCATCCTGCCCCACCGCCAGATCGGTGATGTAATTGTACGGCACGCTGGTACTGGCTGTGGAGAGGATCTCCTCGAACATCTGCTCTCCGGCTCCCTGGCCTGAGCCTGCTGTTGGATTCAATGAGCTGATGCCATGACCCATGCCGAACCGGCCGCCGGTTCCCATCCATACCGTGCCGGCCCCTGTGACCATGGCCTGCACCCGATTATCCGGCAGACCGTTGTCGGTGGTGAGGCACTCCCAGGTGTCGTCATCCTTGGTTTGGACGGTGCCGGCGTGGTCCAGCCGGCACACGCCGGCGCCGGCCCCGCTGCTCGCGTTATACATCCCGAGCCAGACCGTGTTCTGCCACTGGGGGTTGTCGGATGGACCGAAGGCCACGCTTTCCACATCGTTGGTCGGCAGTCCATCGTACTTGGTGAATCGAACGTAGCCCAGGCCCCGGTCGCCGTCGTACGGAAAGGCGATGACGCCCCGGCCCCGCATGGCAGCCCAGACGTTGCCATCTGGGTCCAGGGTCAGCCGGTTGATGATGCAACTGACGCCGGCATCTCGCTGCGGCCCATCCTCACAGGTCCAGGTCTTCCACACGTCATCCTCGGTCTCCGGGGTGCCGGCGTGGTCCAGCCGGCTCAACCCGCCGTAGATCGGGAGCCACTGGCCCGTATCGTTGCTGTCGAACTGACGGAACTCCCACTGCTTCTGAGTTGCCACCCAGACGCGGTCACCCGGCACCGGCAGGATGTCGGTGATGTTGTCCGAGGCCAGGCCGAGCGTGATGTCACCCCTCCTGTGCAAGATCGTGTTCGTAACTGTGTAGAACTGGAGCCACTGGTCGTCGGCGGGATCGAGGTTGCCTCTGGCATCTACTTTGGCCAGGCCGCCGCCAACGTACGCCTGTGTTTCGCTGTCCCAGTACTGGCTTGTGCCGATCCACAGATAGCCGGCCTCGTCCATGGCGACTGCGGTGACGCGATTGGAGGGCAGATTGCCACCGGTGGTCTCTCGGGTGTAGGTGTACCACACGTCGTCGGCCTTGTCGGACGTTCCGTGGTCATCCAAAACGCTGAGGCCGTAGTCGGTGGCCAGCCATTTGTGTCCGCTGGAGTCGATGTAGATGTCGCGGACTGTGTTGCCCACGATGCCATCCTGGGGTTTGAGGAACTGAATGTAGGTGCTACTGGCGGTGTCCCAGCGGACGACACCGCCGGCGCGCGTGCCGGCCCAGAGG
>JBHHTZ010000378.1:0-4561 GCA_046753605.1 Anaerolineae bacterium | reverse complement strand
GGAGCGCCAGCGGAGTGAGGAATCCCTGGAGCCTTCCAAGAAAAGGTGAAGTCCGCTGGTAAATGCGTCAACGGGCACGCAGAAGAGAACTGGCTGTTTCTCCAGCGAAACCACCTATTCGAGTGCCGTGTCAGGGATTCCTCACTCCGCTGGCGCTCCGTTCGGAATGACATGGTGGGATAGAATGACCAAGAGCATCATGAAGTGCACGTGCTACGCAGCAGTGCTCCGTTTAGCACGAAATTAGAGCGTGGAGATCGGGGGCCGATGACGGACTCTGTTCAGCAAGGTCTCCTGACCGCCGCCGCACAGGGCATCGGTCGGGAGACCTCGCCCAACCCTCCGTTCGGCAAGCGGGCGACGGCGGCGAGACAAATCTGGTTTGGCAAGACGTACGCCGATTAATTTCTCAGACTTCATCATTCGCCAGGCGCCGAGGGGCTGAGTAGCACCTCCAGAACTACTGGCTCGCCGTGAGTTCGGCCTCGATCACTTGCTGGAACGCCTCGAATGGCTGGGCGCCCACGACAGGTTTGCCGTTGACCAGGAAGGCCGGCGTACCCCGGATTCCCAGCGACTGGGCGGTGGTTTTCTCCGCTTGAACGATGGATGTAAACTTCCCGGAGTCCAGACACGCACTGAAGGCTGTGGCGTCCAATCCCAACTCGGAGGCAAACTGCTTCAGGTTGTCCTGGTTGAAGGCTCCCTGGTTCTCACCACCCCACCGATCGAACAACAGGTCATGATACTCCCAGAAGGCATCCTGCTCGGCGGCGCACTCGCTGGCCTCGGCCGCCCACTCCGACTCCTGTCCCAGGAAAGCGAAGTGCAGGTAGCCGAAGCGAACCAATCCCTTTTGCACGTACTCTTCATCAATCTGACGCGCCGCGTCAGTGGCGAATCGCCGGCAATACGGTCACTGGAAGTCGCTGAACTCGATGATCGTGACCGGGGCATCGGGATTTCCCCTGAAATGCCGCGTTTGGGAGATCATCGAGTCCATCAGAGCCTGCGCTGACGAGTTGTCAGCCGGCGATGCAGGAACTGCCGTCGGGCTGGTCGGTGCGGAGGCATCGGCCACCCTCTCCACCTGAGGCTGTGCTGCCCGCTGGGGTTCGGATGTCAGCAGGGGCCGGCCCAGATAGCCGATCACCAATCCGATTAACACGCCGGCGACCAACGTCATCAGCAAGTCAACCCGGACCGCCACCGTCTTGGGGGCAACCTCCGGGAACGCCTCCTCGTGACCGCCCAACTCCAAATGCTCTTCAGGTTGAACTTCAGATGTCAGGGACTCCTCAGCCGGCAGTTGAGGCTCCGTGTGTTCCTGCATTTCAATCTCCATCGCTTTCGACTCCTCTAAGCTTTAGCACGCGTGTCAAAACACCCTGCAAGTATAGCGGAAGGGGCGGATTCTGTCGAGAAGGATTTCTTACGCTGTGTGGAAAATCGGTAAGTATAACGCAGCTTACTGGGGGGAAGATACGCCTGGCCTGGCATCCGTCTGTTCACTGGCTGGCAAATGGTGCGCAGATGTGGTACCATAGATCCACCCAACAATGCAACAGGAAGAGGGCAGAAACATAAAGAGAGGACGAAGGTGAGGCCATGACCGAGAACAGGTTCGCACATTTGCGGGCACGGATGGAAGAGACGGGTATCGATCTGGCAGCAATCGGTCCCACGCCGGCCATGCGCTATCTCCTGGGTTTTGCGCCCCCGGCTGACGAGCGACTGTGCCTGCTCCTCGTGGGACCCGCCGCCGCCTCCATGGTTGTCCCCAGCCTCAACGCGGAGCAGACGGCGGCTCACACCGACGTGGCGCTCAGCACCTGGGAGGATGCCGACGGGCCGGCAACAGCCTTGCACGACGCGCTGACCGCCATGCCGGCCCCTCTTCGGCTGGCGGTGGACGGCAGCATGCGGGCCGACTTCCTGCTGGGATTGCAGGCCCAGGTCTCGCCCCAGGAGACGATGGAGGCCGGCGTCCTGCTCACCCCGCTGCGGGAACGCAAGTCGGCCGACGAGATCGAGATGCTGGCGAAAGCCGCCGCTCAAGCAGATGAGGCGATGGCGGCCGCGATTGAGGCCTGCCGGCCAGGTCTCACCGAGGCGCAGGTCGCCTGGGCCGCCGAGGCCGCTTTTCGGCAGGCCGGCGCGGAGGAGGTCTGTTTCGCGCTGGTGGCGTCCGGGCCAAACGGCGCTTTCCCACATCACTACACCGGGCAGCGGCCGTTGCAGCCAGGCGACGCGGTCGTCATCGACATCGGCGCATCGCTAAACGGCTACAAGTCGGATATCACGCGGATGGTTCACCTGGGACCGCCGTCTGCGGAATTCCTTGAGGTGTACCAGGCTGTGCTCGACGCGAACCGGCGGGGGCGGGAGGCGGTACGGCCCGGCGTGACAGCCCACGCAGTGGACGAAGCGGCGCGCAGCACGCTGGAGGCGCGTGGTTACGGCGAGTATTTCGTGCATCGGACCGGTCACGGCATCGGGCTGGAGGGGCACGAGCCGCCGTGGATCATGGCCGGCAACCACACGCCGCTGGCGGAGGGCATGGCGTTCAGCATTGAGCCGGGGGTCTACCTGCCGGGGAAGTTCGGGGTCCGCATCGAGGATATTGTGGTGGTGACGGAGGCCGGCGTTCGCACGCTGACGGGGTTTGAACATGAGTTGGTAGTGAGAGAGTAGGGGCTCAACTGGATGTAGACCCAGAGTGGATTCGTCTGGCGCGAGTCGTTTGGCAAGGTGAAGCGACGAGTGAAGTTGCTTATGGCTGCAAACAACTCTACTCGACTGGAGCGTGTCGGTCAACCCTTTCTCGGTAAAGTGTCAGGTGGCTAGTCACCAAAAAAAGGAAAAGGCGGCATGTCGGAATGATACCAATTGCCGCATGAAGGGCCATGAATGAGCGAGTGCCCGCCGGTTGAGTAGCCGAAGGCCGTATCGAAACCAAGGGCACGAAGCGTGCAGGGACGCTTGGTTTCGATACGCTGCTCGCTATGGCTCGCAGCTACTCAACCGGCGCTCGACTGATGATTCATGGTGCTTGAATGGGCAATTGGTATGACACACCGCCTTTTCATAGGCACTTGAGGTAAACAGATTACGCCGTCATCAGTGTGCCCACGTCAATGGGTGTCTGGACCGTACATGAGTTTGCACCAGAAGCCCAAACCATCTTCAGGTAGTGCGCACCGATCGAATTCCCCATCGCCATCTACATCTACCTCGGGGCAGCCCATAGGACCCGCCTCCCACGTGAGGCACGTGCCTTCCGGACCAAACTCCCTGGTGCATATCTCAATCTTTCCATCTCCATCGGCGTCCACGGGTACCCACGCGCCGGTTTCATCGGGTACGTAAACGAGCGCCCTGGCACAGTAGGCGGCGCATGCTGCATCATGACCATGAGCTTCATGTGGTAGAGATATGTTGCCCTGCTCGTCGACACTGGGAATGAGGAGCTTCCAGCCGGGATGGATCAGGTCGGGGTTGTTGATGAGGGCAAAGCTAGTATCCTCCTCGTATTTGACATTGGTAGAGCCGGCGATGGCCCAATAGGCCGGGCCGCTGCCCAGGTACTTCTTTGCCAGAGTCCAGAGATTGTCCCCCGGCTTAACCGTATAGGTAGTCTCCTCCTTGGCCGGCGGAGCACCGCTGGTTGCGCTCACTCCCAGGATCAGCAGCATTGCGAGCGCTAGCACCAGACTAATCAGCGTCTTCTTTGACATTTGTTGCCTCCTTTGCTTGGCGTCTGGTTTCTCATACTTGGATCTAACTCATTCTCATTCTAAACTCAAGTTTATTTCAGAATCATCACCTCCTTGGAATCAAAAGCGAACTCAGCACGTGTCAATTAGATAAGCCGATAATCACTCACATCTAACGACTGGCCTTCGGCCCGAGCTCAGGCCGAGGGCCTGCGGCCTCACATTATACATCATATCAGCTCTGCACCCCCGGTTCAAGCCTATAAAGGTCAAGTCTGTGAGCCAAAAGTATCAACTTCATCCAGTGCAACGCAAAAGGACCTGGTCTTGGGCTGTCTATTCGACAGCCAGACCAGGCCACATCAAAACACGGAGATGTACGCTGGGAGTTCTCAGCTTGTCGGGGGACTTCTCGCCTGCAGATTAGCGCCGCTGTGGCGACACCGAACAAGACCTCGGCGGCCGAACTTCAGATCAGGCCTCTCTTTATGGCTTCTGCCACCGCCTGGGCTCGATTGCTGACCCCCAGTTTCGACAGTATATCTCCAATCCTGCGTTTTACCGTTGCCTCGCTCCAGTACAGCCTCTCGGTCATCTCCTTGTTGGTTGCTCCCGCAGCCAGGAGCGGCAGGATCTCCAACTCCGACTCAGACAGACCCGATTGGCTCACCAGGCTCTCTCTGGCCAGCTCCTCGAACTGGCGCAAGACCCCATCCACCAGGTTGGGGCTGAGCACCCGCCGGCCAGCATGGGCGTTTCGGATGGCCTCAGCCAGGGTCTCGTGCGAGGCGCTCTTGAGCAGGTAGCCATGAGCCCCGGCTTGCAGCGCCCCAACCAGATACGCG
>JBHHTZ010000377.1:0-4561 GCA_046753605.1 Anaerolineae bacterium | reverse complement strand
GAGACGTGTTGGTCGATGGCCAGGGAAACTTCGGGTCCATTGACGGCGACAGCGCGGCGGCCATGCGCTACACCGAGGCCCGCCTGAGTCCGCTGGGCGAGACGATGCTGCCAGACATCGGCATGGACACCGTGGACTTCATCGAGAACTTCGATGGCTCGCTGGAGGAGCCGACGGTGCTGCCGGCAGCGTTCCCTAACCTGCTGGTCAATGGCGCGTCCGGCATCGCCGTGGGCATGGCGACCAATGTCCCGCCCCACAACCTGGGCGAAATCGCCGATGCCATTGTACACGTCGTCCAGAACTGGAAACGACGTAGCAAGATCACCACCGATGAACTGATGAAGCTCGTGCCCGGGCCCGATTTCCCGACCGGCGGCATCATCTACCGCTACCGCGACATCGCCGGCGAGGTCAGGGACACCATCCATGCCGCTTATGACCAGGGTCGGGGCCGCATGGTGACGCAGGCGCGAATGCACGTGGAGGACATCGGCGGCGGCAAGGCCAACATCGTGATCACCGAACTGCCGTACAACGTCCAGAAGAGCACCGTGCTGGAGCGCATCGCCAAAGAGGTCAAAGACGGACGCATCGGCGGCATCACCGATCTGCGGGACGAGAGCGACTTCTACAAGGGCATGCGCGTCGTCGTCGAGGTATCACGAACGGCGAAGCCCCACGACGTGATGGCCGATCTTCTGAAGTATTCACAGCTCCAGGAGACGTTCGGGTGCAACAACCTGGCGCTGGTCCCCGATCCTGAGCGGAATGGGGTCCGCCCACAACGACTCTCACTGCGGGAGATGCTGGTTCACTTCGTCGATTTCCGACTGGAGGTGATCGAACGCCGGACGCGCTACGAGCTGGAGCGGCGGGAACAGCGGCTGCACATCGTGGAAGGGTTGCTGAAGGCGCTGGCGAACATCGACGAGGTAGTGGCCATTATCAGGCGCAGCCGCCGGCCCGAAACAGCGCGCACCAACCTGATGCGTAAGCTGAGCCTGACCAAAGTCCAGGCCCAGGCGATCCTGGACATGCCCCTGCGCCGGCTGACCTCGCTGGAGACCAACAAGTTGCAGGACGAGGAGAAAGAGCTAAAGGCGCGCATCCGTTACCTGAAGAGCCTGCTGCGCAGCCAGAAGAAGCGGCTGGAGATCGTTATCGAAGAAACCGGGGCGCTGAAAGAGCAGTTTGCCACACCGCGCCGATCGGTGATTCTCGACTCCGAGGATGCGGTGGCCGGCGCACAGGTGGTCACCGAGTCCGACCTCCGCATGCCCGAAGGCCCGCAGATGGTACTGGTCACCACAGCCGGCATCGAAAGGCGTGATCGCAGCGGTTTCCGCTACGCGCCTTCCGTTGGCATCACCAGCCGCGCCACAACCAGCCAGTTGATCCAGGTGCAGGCTGATCCCACCGACGAGGTCATTCTGATCTCCAGCAAGGGGCAGGCCTGGCGCAACCAGGTCGGGTTTGTGCCCGAAAAGGCCGGCTTCACCCAGATGGGCCTGCGGAAAGGCGAGCGCGTGATCGGTGTTGCGGTACTCCCCAGTGAGGGCGCCTACCTGGTGGCCGGCACGCTCGCCGGCCGGATAAAGCGCACCCGGGTCGAGGACCTCTCATTGACCAACGGCAACTGGGCCACGGTGGTCGGGTTGCCCGATGAGGACGACGAGGTGCTGTTCGCCGCCATCGTCGGCGACGGTGCAGAGGTGCTATTCGCCTCCGAGGGTGGTCAGGCGCTCCGCACCAGCGCCGACGAGGTGAATCCGCAGGCCAGCGGGACGGCGCGGGGCGTGGCCGGCATCAGCTTGAAAAAGGGCGACCGGCTGATCAGCGGAGCGGTGATCCCGTCCGATCAGGTCAGCAAGACCTGGGTGTTTATCGTCAGCGAAAAGGGCTACGTGAAGCGCGTCCCGCTGAAGGAATACTCCAGGCAGGGACGGGGGACGCAGGGCGTGCGCACGCTGAACATCACCGCCGTCACTGGAAAGGTAGCTGCGGTAGCCGTCGGAACGTTGAAGGATGGGCTGGATGTGATCTTCGAGGACGGCAAGCGGCAACACATGCCAGCGAAGAGAGCGCCGGCCGAGAACCGCTATAACCGGGGCAAGAAGCTGGTCAAGGTAGCCAGGGCAGACGGTCCCATTGCCCTGGCAGTCATCATCTGATGGCAGTCGCCATCCCCCGCAAAGAAAAAGTACCCCCGACAGGACTCGAACCTGTGCACCTGGCTCCGGAGGCCAGCGCTCTATCCACCTGAGCTACGGGGGCACTACCTGTCATCAATTGTAGCACAGCCGGCGGCAGTCGGCAAATCGGCGCCGCACTCTAGCGAAGCGGTATGGGTGTAGCCGTCACTTTCGGGGTTGGCGTAGCCGGCATAGTGATTGTTACATCGATGAGTTCGGGCAGGGTGCGCACCTCCAGCGACTCAGGGCTGACCAGCACGGTGGGTCGGATACGATGCCGGCCAACTGAGCGCTCCGACAAATCCAATACCACCTCCACGTCGTCTTCTTGCAGCGCTTCCAGATCTGGAAGGGAACCGGACAGGAATACCTGAATCCGAGGCGGGGAAACATCAGCCTTGAGCCCGTGCGCCAGGTTCTGGATCAACGGTTCAATCTCAAAGGTTCGTCCACCCGTGAATGGGCTAACCTGCACCTTCACTGTTACCGTCTGATGTGTTGGATCCAGCAACTGAAGTCCTTCGGGAATGCGGATCGGCACGCGCACCTCTACTGAATCCTTGGCGCCGGCGATGCTCACCGGATCCGTCTCAACAAATCCAGGGGCCTCCTGTACCTGTGAGCGAGTTCCGGTGAGCACCACGGTCTGAGGATCGACAGAGATGCTGCTGGCGTAGTAGCCCAGCGCCACCGTTCCAGTGATCACCGGCGCGACTGCGACCTCCTTACGCCGGCCTTCAGGTATGATCGGCACGGTCACATTAACACGCCTCGGCTCCACGTCTGCACCGAGTACAAGATTACCCGTATCGTCTATCGGAACGACGGATACCTCTTTCTGAACCGTGGAATCCTCGTTGAACAGGTAGATGTCGGCGCGCACCGAACTCACCTGTTCGACCAACGACCGAGGCCCCGAAACCACCACGGCCTTCGGGTCAGCTATCGGCTGCTCCGCCTGGTAGCCGACGGCTGTCCCACCCTGCAAGTTCAGATCCACCAGCACGGATCGCTCCGCCACCTCATCCAACCTGATGGAAAGGCGGTCAGGCTCCCACCCCAGCAGGTTGACGTGCTTCTGGTCACATTCGGGACACTGCAAGTGTACAGGCACCTCGTGCAGTCCGGGGGGCAAACCTGACAGATCGACATACGCCCGAAAGTCTGACGAGGACAGCCGGTCGATGTTGGAACGCGGAGCACGCACTGTCGCTGTGACGCGCCTGTTCACGTCACCGAAAATGACGAGGCCCTCTGGTACGTTGACGGTCTCGATAACAACACCCGTTTCGGGATATGACAGGGTGTCCGGCAGTCCCAACCCCTCATTGACAGCCACCATCCAGACCATGATGGCCAGAACGAATGACAGCAGCAGGGAGATCAGATTGTCGACGTGTGACTGGAACATGGCGCGCTATTCTTTCCCGGCGGCCACCGCTGGCTCCTCCGCAAACTCTGTATCACCCGATCCATCGTCAACTATCGTGGTGACATCTTTCAAAGGTTCATGATCCAGCGGAGTGAGTATCTCGGAGCCACGCCGTTCGCTGCGCTCGAACCACCGGTAGAGAAGGCGAGATAGCCGGCCTTCGTCGAGGTTGCGTCCCATCCGGCCAAACCGGGCCACGGAAATCGTCCCGGTCTCCTCAGAGACGGCCACCGCGATCGCGTCGCTCACCTCTGTGACACCAAGGGCTGCCAGATGCCGCGTGCCTGTGGATCGCACCGCCGGCGGATTCTCAGGCAGAGGCAGTACGGCGGTCGCAGCAATGACGCGGTCGCCCCGCACGATGACGGCGCCATCGTGCAGGGGCGTTCTGGGATGAAAGATCGTTACGAGTAGATCACTGCTGATCAGCGCATCCATCCTGATGCCCGTCTCAGCTATGTTCTCCAGACCCGTTTCGCGCTCGATGACGATGAGAGCGCCGTGCCGGCGATCGGAGAGTTGCCGCGCCGCCCGGCTGATGCTGGCTATGACGCGGCTTGTGGACTCTTTGGAAGTTGGCCGGAGGAAGAGGCCGGCCCGCCCTAATCGCTCCAGTGCGCGCCGCAATTCAGGCTGAAAAATGACGGGGATGGCGATCAGCAAAGCGGTCAGCGTGCGGCCAACCAGCCATCGGAAGGCGATAAGCTGATCCAGCACGCTGGTTGTCACCAGTATGATGATCAACGCGACAACGATGAAGCCACGGAGTAACTGGACAGCCTGCGTACCGCGAATTGCGTACAGCAGCGCATAGAACACCCCTGTGACCAACGCGATATCGACAAGGCTAATCCACGTGAACTGCGAAAACGTCCACCCGATAAAGTTTTGAATATCCTGTATTACGCCGGCCACGCTTGAACACTCCCTTGTC
>JBHHTZ010000376.1:0-4572 GCA_046753605.1 Anaerolineae bacterium | reverse complement strand
AGTTGATGGCAGACAGAACAGCCGGCGTCGAACAACAGATACCGTTCCATGATTCTCACCTCCTTGCGCTCTGGGGCTTTCGCCCCGCCTTCAACCTGATTTCATCTTACCAGGTTGCGGCCCGGATTTCAATCACAGAACGATCCCAATTCAATCCCAATTTGATCACAGGCCGGCCGTTTGTCTATCCCATCATCCTCATCTGCCTCGTCTGAGGGCTTCTTCCCACTGCTGCTGACTGCGCAGCCGGTCCCCCACCATGCGTGTGCCTACCACATACTCAGGGGATCCGTCGCGACCGGCCATCCGTTAATTCGCTACGGCGAAGCCAATCCGCTGACAGCCGCTTCCACCTGGCGCTTCAGTTCTTGCAGCACCTCCTCCCGGCCCCGGAAGGTGACCTTGCGCTGCGACCACACGTGCCGGCGCCAGTCGCTGTGCACGCCGAACTGTATCTCCAGCTCTTTGTAGTATCGCTAGCGGTGCATCTGGAAAGCGAGCACCATTTATGGAGAGCGGACTACAGAGTTACCCTTCCCTCGGCCGAAGACTTGACACAATGGCTGCGATCTCTTCCTTGGACAGTCCCTGAGCAACGAGTTCGACCTTGACACCGTCGATCGTAAGAAAGACTTGCCAGACTCCGCCGTTATCATACAGAGGAATCCCGCCGCCGTTGACGTCAATATGGTCGATAGGCTCGCGACCTGCGAGGTTCGGCGACATAGTGAGACTCTCATGGATATGGAGCCGGCCAAGAAGATGGCACCGATATTTGAGGATGAAGATCCCACTTCCTGTGGACTCGGTTGGACTCTCACTCATCTCGAAGATGCCCTGCAAGCTGCAACCGGCTGGTACAGGATCTGGCCAGAGTACGGGGTAGGGAGAAAGCTCCTCCAGTTCTTCTTGTGAGATGGCGCGATCTACTAGGACAAAATCGGGTTCACGATTCTGTAAACTCTGTTTCGGAGCAAGGCTGGCATCAGAACTTTGACCGACTTGAGAAATCGATGCGGAGAAATTACCCGTGTTGCAAGCTGCCGCCCCCAATGCAAGCAGCAAGACCAGCAATGACATCAGACGTGTAACGTTCATTCTATGCCTACCCTCCGTTCGTGCTTCCATGATTCAACCTCCTTATAACAAAACGCCCGAGCCGGTCGAAAAGTTCAAGAAAACCCTCTCGGAAAAGCGAATCTGAAGGAGGAGGTGCGTTCTCTTACGGAGGCGGCTGCCCCGCTCCTAACGGCAGGCTAGAAAGCCTGCCCCACGTGTCACTTTTGCTCTAATGCGTATTTGCGTATCAGCCATACCATCACATAGAGCGTGGGGCCGGCCCAAATGGCCATCCTACCGAGAGACCAAAACCAACCGGTGTTACCTGTCACGATGGTCAGGAGAACACCTGTCACAAGGTGAACAACCATCCCATAAAGAGCGAATTGGATTGGACTTCCCGTCCAAACCTCCTTCCACTTGAGGAAGAAATACAGGGTGTAGCCAGTTGCAAGAAACACTACTACCAACAGAATCGAGCCACCCATCTTGACTTATCCCACCTTTCCTTCTGGAACGGGAAACCGCCAGGTTTTCCGATGATAGTCAATCTGGAAAACCTCACAATCCCTGGGTAGCACAAAGAGCCTATCCGAAAACCGGATTTCGACGCATATCTTCTGCCTACTTAACCGTGTTTTCGGATAGGCTCAAGAACCAGCCAGATGCCGGCCCGCACCACCGGATGGTCATCCGCCAGCAACACCTGAATCTTTCTTGAGTTTTGTCCTTGCGCTGTCCCCTCCACCATTGTCACGTCCTCCGCCACTACGAAAGTGGCGAAGGGCGAAAGGGAAAAAGGAGGAAGATGAAAAAGATCGCAGCGCTATTTTTGGGGGAGTGGAGCAAAAGCCACCCTGTGAGACGGCACGGGGCGGGCCTACGAGCGGAGAGATATCGGTGAAAGCCAGGCGGGGGAAATGCGGCGAATGTAAAGTGGAGGGCGGGATGCTCACCAGTCTCCCTAAAGTTGCAGCACATGGTAGAACAAGACGTACCCCATGACCACGGCTGCCAACATCTCCTCCAAGAAAGTGGCCGACTCAGCGCGGAGTATGAGGAAGTTGCCCACTACGACAAGAATAAAACCTATCAGACGCCACCAAAACCTTCTGGTTCGCCTTGCTTCTCGCAGCATTTGGAGGTATCGTCGCGTCGTGATGGGCTTCGCAGATACTCCCGCAACGATCAGAAACCCCACCAACAATATCAATCCACCTCGGGAAGCTGGACGGTCATCGTGCAACAAGCCGATTGACAGAAAGGCAAAGACCATCAGAATTACGACAATATGGAGAACCCGGACGACAGGTCCCAATGACCTTTCCGATCCTTCTAATCCGTCTAGCATATTATCCTCCAGTCCACTATAACAATGCCATGTGGGAGGAGATACATCCTATCTCCTCCCACTCCAGACTGGTCATGTGACGTCGCGAGTTCTGATCGGACAGAACGGTGCCTCCCCAGATGATGAGAAGCACCCCCTTCCCATCAACATGGAAAGTCATCGCGACCAACGCAAACCACGGCGCAGACGGTGGCGTAGGCAGCAAGGCATGCAACACACGCTCCGCACAAGGCGGGATCAGGCACCGCCATGCACCCGAAGCACACTCCCTCGCAGATAACCTTCAACCACTCCGGCGTCTCATTCCAAACGCACCCAATGCAATCTGAAATGCACTCCCAGTAGCCGGTGATACTTATGGTGTCAGGGGACCCACTGGTAGAGATCAGGTCGCCATTCTCGAAAGTTGCACTGCTTATCAAGCGACCGTCGGGCATATAGTAGCTGATCCTACCTGAGAACGATCGGGCACTCGCGCCTCCCGCAGGCGATATCTCAAAGACGAGCGTCTCCGTCAGCCCCGTCCGTTCGCTGTAAGGCGTGAGCAGCGTTCGGATATCTGAGGATTCTTGACCAGGGTCAATGGGGACCAACAGCGCTTGAGCCTCCGTATTCTGGTAGAAAGCGCGAGCGGCGTGATCCCACAGCAACGAACCAAAACGCTCTGTAGAAACCTGTTCATAGGCTTTGACCCCACTGCTCCGATGCAGAGCATCATATAGTGGGTCATCCTTCAACAAAGGAACGACTCTGTCCAGGTACGGGCGTCTTTCTTGAGCAGGACCACCTGCCGGTCCTCGCCCCAGTCCGCCGGGAGTCCCCAAGCGTGGGAAGAAGAACAGGCCGGCCACGAACAACCCCGCCCGTTTCAGGAACCCCCGTCGCTCGGCCGAGAACCCCCCGCCAGCCGGCAAGGCCACTCCATACCGCCGCGCCAGGCTCCACACGCGCCACCCCTGGCGCGGCCCCAACAGCCGGCCCAGTCGCAGCGCCATGCCCAGGCCGGCATATGCCTGCACCCGGTCCCCGTCCACCGTCACCAGGTAGGGCTGGTGCTCCCAGCCGGCGGGGTAGGCCTGATCCAACCATTCCCTGGCGTGCGGATCGCGAATGCTGAGGGCTTTCAGCTTGCCGGCGGCCGCCTCCTCGATGGCGTGGGCGAGTTGATGGCAGACAGAACAGCCGGCGTCGAACAACAGATACCGTTCCATGATTCACACCTCCCTGTGCTCTGGGGCTTTCGCCCCGTCTTCAACCTGGTTTCATATTACCACGTTGAAGCCCGGATTTCAATCACAGAACGATCCCAATTCAATCCCAATTTGATCACAGGGCGGTCGCCTGTCAACACCACCGTGCTCATTGGCCGCGCCTGACAACCTCTTCCCACTGCTCTTGGCTGTGCAGCCGGTATCCCACCCCCGGCATGTTTACGATGTATGCCGGCTGAGTTGTGTCGTCTTCCAGTTTCTGCCGAAGTCGGTACACACAATTCGGATGTCGTCGGGCATGAGTCTCCACCTCCTTGCCACAACAAACAAATGCGAAGGCAGCTCAGATGAAGCGATCAAGATTGTAGAGGGTGAGGGGTCGATGTAACTGCCAACTAATCTGCATCCAACACAACTATTATGGCATGGCAGCCTTACCAAATGCTTAACAGGTTCGAATCCACGACCGATGAGTGAAGGCCGGATGCACTATGGTGTTCCTACGAACAATCTCCGGTACACCACCTCGCCACCGAAGACGGTGAGATCCACTTCAGTCTCGGCGATCTCGGCCGGCGGCACCTCGAAGATATTCTGCGACAACAGGATCATGTCGGCCCACTTGCCTGGCGTGATTGAACCCTGGACGTGCTGCTTGCCGGCCACGTAGGCCGGCCCCAGCGTGTAGCCGTGGACCGCTTCCCCGACGCTGATGCGCTCTTCTGGATACCAGCCGGCCTCCGGCTCGCCCTGCTCATCCTGCCGCGTGACAGCGGCATGGATGCCCAGCATCGGGTTGAGCGGCGCGACCGGCGCATCGGAGCCGAATGCCAGGCGAGTGCCCCGGTCCAGCAACGAACGAAAAGCGTACGCGTAGCGGGATCGCCGGCCCCACACCCGGTCAGCCGTAGGCCAATCGCTCTGCAAATGCACCGGCTGCATCGACGCGAC
>JBHHTZ010000375.1:0-4573 GCA_046753605.1 Anaerolineae bacterium | reverse complement strand
CTGCATTCACAGAAGGATGATCGGCATTTCGGCAGTTGAAACTGCACCAACCCTTGCGAAACCGACCTTCGTCGGTTGGGTTTCGAGTCGCCGAAGCGGCGTCCTGAGCCTCGTCCTGAGTTTATCGAAGGGCCTGTCGAAGGGGGCGACTTCGCAATGGTAGGCGCGGTTTCAACCGCCGGCACCAAGGAAGGCTGAGTAGTAACCGCCAGGCTAAGTAGCTGCGGTCGATGAACGAGATGCCATCACCACGTCACGACGGGCGGGCTCACGACGAGCTTCGCCCCGTCGAAATCACACCTAACTATCTGAATCACGCCGAGGGGTCTGCCTTCATCAAGATGGGCAACACCTGGGTGTTGTGCGCCGCCAGTGTCCAAGATCGCGTCCCGCGCTGGGTTCTGGACAGCGGTCATGGTTGGGTGACAGCCACGTACAACCTGCTGCCACGCTCAACCCATGACCGCACGCGGCGGGAGCGCCAGGGGGCTGGCGGGCGAACTCTGGAGATCGAGCGCCTGATCGCGCGCAGCCTGCGCGGCGCCGTCAACCTGGCAGCGCTGGGCGAGCAGATGATCACCGTTGATTGCGACGTCATTCAGGCCGATGGCGGGACCCGCACAGCGTCCATCACTGGTGGATACGTTGCCCTGGCCATCGCGTTGTATAAGCTGATCGGTAAGCGGGCCGTCTCGCGGAAGGTCATTCAACACAGTGTGGCGGCGGTCAGCGCCGGCGTGGTTCAAGACCAGCTTCTCCTGGATCTGGACTACCGGGAGGACTTCGCGGCGGATGTGGATTTCAACGTGGTCATGACAGCCCAGGGCGATCTCATTGAGGTGCAGGGAACGGCCGAGGGGAAGCCGTTTTCGCCCAGGGTGATGAACGACCTGGTCGAAGTCTCCTGGAAAGGCATCCAGGAGTTGCTGGCGATTCAGCAGGAGGCTCTGAGGCAGGCTCTTGGCCGCTAAGCAAACCACGCCGGCCCGCTGTCCCGAGTGTAGCGCCTTCGTTGCCGCCGGCGCGGAGGCGTGCAAACGCTGCGGCGCCTCGTTGAACCAGCCGGCGGCCGCGAGCGAATCCTCCTCGGGCGGCCGTGGCTGGTCATCCACGTTGGCTACGGCTCTGGAGACGCTGCTCGTGGTGGCGATTCTCGGCTCCCTCATCGGCGCCATCTGGCTGATGCGCCCCGAAGAACCGGAGCAGCCGGCGGCGCTGCCCGGCCCAAGAGCCACGCCGACGCCACTCCCTACCTCCACCCCGACATTCACACGCACGCCCACACCCACGTCAACATCTACGCCGACGATCACGCCGACGCCGACACCCTCATTCTACGTGCACCGGGTCGAGGCGGGTGACACGTTGATCGCCATCGCGCTGGAATACGGCGTCTTGCTGGACACCATTCTGGACGCCAACGACTTGAGCAAGGATGACCTGCTCCATATCGGACAGGAGTTGATCATCCCGCTTGGTGCGGACGTGGACCTGCCGACAGCCACGGCGACCCGGCTTCCCAGCGCCGGTTTTAACGTGATTACTCACACGATCCAGGCCGGCGACACCCTGGGGGGCATCGCCGTGCTGTACGACACCTCGATTGCAGACATCGTAGAGGCCAACGCCCTGTCTGGCCCGGATGAGCTTCTAAGCGTTGGCGACATACTTGTAATCCCGTCTGAGGCGCCCACGCCGACACCTGTCACGCCGACGCTCACCCCCACGGCCACGCCGACGCGAACGCCGCGTCCAAGCCCCACGCCGGTGGAACCGAGTCCCACGCCGCGCTTCACGTTATCTGCGCCTGTCCTCCTGGGTCCGCCAGACGATGCGCTTCTGGAAAGTGGGGAGGCCTTGCTAAACTGGGCGTCCATCGGCATCCTGGGGGACGATGTCTGGTACGTGGTGCGGCTCCGGACCGCTCGCGGGGGAGAGCCGGAAGTCACACAAGAGGCGTGGGTGAAGTCAACTTCGTGGCGCGTTCCGACCGAGTTGGCGCCGGAGGCCGGCACAACTCAGCGCTATCGGTGGGATGTGACAGTGGTCCGGCGCACGGGGGAGGGGGCCGGCAACCCCTTGAGTCCGCGCAGTGAGATTCGGTCGTTCCGGTGGCAGAGGTAGTGCGGAGCGGCTATTTATCGAAGAACAGTGCCCACCAGGCCCGCCACGGTTCTCCTGGCGTTGGGGGCGCCGACTGCGGGGCTTTTTGCGAGGATACGACTTCGTCGTCCTCGAATAGGGGCACGACGACCTGGTCGCCAGGCCGGCTCATCTTGTATTCCTCTCGCGCTGCCTGCTCGATGTACTCGTCCGTCTGTACGAACGCTTTCTCCGCTTCCAGGTCGGCCACATCCTTTTCGAGTGCAGCCACTTCGGCCTGAAGTTCTGCCTTCGAGCTACGCAACTGGTGGCCGACTAGCGCGACTTTCCCGAAGCCAACCAGGAAATAGCCGGCCAGGATGAGGCCGATGAAGGCCATCACCTGGGCGAGGGAGATCGATGAGAAGCCTCTCTTGCGAGCCATGATGTGCTCCTTGTAACCGGGCAGGGCAAGAAGCGAACTCCGGCGACTTGCCAGAGGCCGCGACTGGTGCCCAAGGAAGGACTCTAACCTTCACGAGCGTAAAGCCCACTGCGCCCTGAACGCAGCGCGTATACCAGTTCCGCCACTTGGGCTCAAGCGTGGCGCTAAGTTTAGCACGATCGCGGAAGATCGTCAAACGGCCCCATGCGGCGGTCAGGAGACCTGGCACAACGGAAGATGGCTGGATGGCGAGATGGCTGGATGGTTGCACGGCCCCCTCAGCCATCTAGCCAACTATTCACCGATGCCCTGTGCGGCGGCGGTCAGGAGACCTTGCCGAACGGAGCAGCTATTTGGTGGTGGCTAATCTTGCCGGCCCCAGAGCCGCAGGAGCGGCAGTGGTTCCGCCTGTGTGACCTGCTGTTCGGGCCGGATGTACCAGCGGTACAGCGTCTGGAAGCGGTCGCCGGGCTGGAAGAGTGTGCGCGGGAGTTGGACGTTTTGCACGCGGCTATCAACGGCGTAGTGGTAGACCGGGTAGTATAACAGGAGCGCCGGCACTTCCTCTGCAAAGATTCTCTGGAAGTCGCGGTACAACCGCCGGCGTTCCTCAATGTCCGTCGTTCGCCGGCCGGCCTCCAACAGGTTGTCGATGGTGGGGTTTTGGAGGCCGGCGTAGTTCTGACCCCCCCGGATTTGACTTGAGTGCCACAGGGGATAGGGGTCCGGGTCGGGCATCGTTTCGGTCCAGCCGTACAGCACTGCATCGAAGTTTCGTGGTTCCAGGTGCTGCGCCCGCAGCGTCTCCACGTTCGTTGTTTCGACTGTGGCGAGCACCCCGATGTCGGTCCACTGCTCTGCGATGGCCTGGGCCATGGCCTGGCGCGTTGGGTCATCGTTGGTCAGAATATCGATCTTCAGGTGAAGATTGCCCTTGTCCCGAACCCCGTCGCCGTTGGTGTCGATCCAGCCGGCCTGCTTCAGCAGCGCCCGCGCCGCCTCGACGTCGTGGCGGACGCTGCGGATTTCGGGGTTGTAGGCCCACGATCCGGGGAAGATGGGGCTGTCTGCTACCACGCCCTGGCCGGCCAGGTAGTCATCGATCAGCCCTTGCCGGTCGATGGCCATGAGCAGTGCGCGGCGCACCTGACGATCCTGGGGCGCCGGCTCGCCCAGATTCAGGAATACGGCGACACAACTGGCCTGTTGGGCCGAGTAGATGGCCGCGTTGCTGAGTCGGTTCGCCGTCTCGAGGTCTTGGGTGAGTAGCCGGCTGATGCCCTGGACCTCGCCTGCCTGATACGCTGCCAGCACGCTTTGCATGTCGGGATAGAGCCGGAACACGATTTCCTTCAAGTAGGGTTGGGGACCGTAGAAGTCCTCGAAGGCACGTAGCCTCACATGCTCCTGATCTAGCTCCACCAGACGGAACGGGCCGGATCCCGTCGGGGCCTGGTTAAACGAGACTTGCGGCAACGCCTGCGGCGTGATGTTCCGCAGTCGATGGGCCGGCAGCAGTGGCAGTGTCGTGTAGTCCAGAAACGGCGCCAGCGGCTCGGACAGCGAGAAGCGCACGGTTCTGCGGTCCAGCTTGTCCACAGTCACGCTGCGCCACAGCGGAGCCTGATCTGGAAGCAGGTCAGATTCCTCATCCTGTAGAAGCCCGATGGTGAAGAGGACGTCGTCGGATGTCACTGGCGAGCCATCGTGCCAGCGAGCGTCTTCGCGCAGGGTGAAGGCGTACGTCAGGCCATCGTCAATGACGGTCCAACCCTCGGCCAGGTCCGGCACGATCTGGCCCTGTTCGTCAGTGCGAGTAAGACCGCTGAAGACGAGAGAAACCAGGTCGTGCTCGGCGCTGGTCTCCCAAAGCAGCGGATTGACGTACTGAACTCGCCCCGCCAGTCCTTCGGTGTAAGTATCGCTGTCGTCAGGGGGTACGACGACCTGCGGGGGCTGGTTCCGGACCAGGTTGGCGAGGAGGCCGGCCACGAGGAGGAGGCCGGCGATGGTTACGAGAAGTTGCCAGCGAATTCGTTGGAACAT
>JBHHTZ010000374.1:0-4575 GCA_046753605.1 Anaerolineae bacterium | reverse complement strand
TACATCGATGGCACGGTGGGGGCAGGTGGTCACGCGTGGGGAATTCTGGAGGCTTCCAGTCCTGGGGGGCGACTTCTGGGGCTGGACGCTGATCCGGACGCCCTGCAAATCGCCCGCGAGCGGTTGGCCGGTTTTGGCGAGCGGGCCGTTCTGGTCCACGCCAATTTCGATACCCTGGAATCCGTCGCCCCTGCCCATGGCTTTGATGCCGTTGACGGTCTTCTGTTTGACCTGGGCCTATCGTCTGTGCAACTGGCTGACGCAACCCGCGGGTTTTCCTTCCAGGTAGAAGGGCCTTTAGACATGCGGTTCGATTCACGGCAGACGCAAACAGCAGCCGGCCTCGTCAACACTCTGACGGCCGATGAGCTGGCGGACATCCTGCGACGCTACGGTGAGGAGCGCTACGCGCGGCGCATCGCACGAGCGATTGTCGCCCATCGCCCCATCAGCACCGCGCAGGAGTTGGCCTCCACCATCAAGCGTGCTGTACCAGGTCGAGGAAGGGTGCATCCAGCGACGCGCACCTTCCAGGCCCTGCGCATCGCGACAAACGACGAGCTGGGTACTCTGGAACGCGCGCTGCCGCAAGCGGTAAAGCTGCTACGGCCCGGTGGCCGCCTACTTGTCATCAGCTTCCATTCGCTGGAGGATCGAATCGTCAAGCACTTCTTCCGCCAGGCTGAACGGGACTGCACTTGCCCGCCGGAGTTGCCGGTCTGCGTGTGCGATCACGAAGCGACGTTGAAGGTGCTGACACGCAAGCCCATCACACCATCGGCGGGTGAAATCGCGCGCAATCCGCGCAGCAGAAGTGCAAAGTTGCGCGTTGCCGAGCGGCTCGGGCCTTCCGAAGGTTAGAATCCGGGAAGCAGGATCGTGGGGCGTGGGAGCTTACACAATCTCCCAGACACCCCAGCACCCCTGCTCCCGGCCACAGTACGAGGGGAGAGATACATGTCGGCGCAACTGCAAACACTGTCACGCCTGAGTCGGCTCCGACGACAGGAGCTGGTAGAACGCCGCGTGTTGCGTCTCATCTTCCTGGGCCTGGTGGTTCTCAGTCTGGCGGGGCTGCTCTATCTCACGCAAGCCAGCGCTGTCACCACTGCTAACTACGAGATCCAGGAACTTCAACGCGAGAAACTGCGTCTGCAACGTAAGCGCGACCGCCTGCGGGCGGAGAATGCTGCTCTGACGTCGCCGTCGTATATGGAGGCGAGAGCGGAGGCGCTGGGCTTTCGGGCTGCGCCGGCGGCTGAGTTCCTTGTTGTCAACGAGGTCCCCATCCTGGCGCAGCGATCACCCACGACCTCGCCGCCGGAAAGTACGCCTGCCCCTCTGGAGACGCTTCTCACCCGAACCAGTGTCTGGCTGCAAACGGCCATCGGCCTTTTGCCCGCCCCGCAACGAGTCGAAGCCGGCCCTGCCCAGCCATGAATCAATCGTCACTTCGCCAGGGCCCGGCACAGGCCGACTCTCTGGCCCCCCGTTCCCGGCAACGCCTGGTCATGTTGGCTGCGGCGCTGCTGGCGGCTGCGTTCTTGATCATCAGCCGGCTGGTTTACTGGCAAGTCATCATCGAGGACGAGTCCCTGGCAGCAGAGACCAGTTCGATTCAGACGATCATGCCGCGACGCGGCGCCATTTTCGACCGTCGAGGCTACCCGCTGGCAGTTGAACTGTACACCTACACGATCTCGGCCTCGCCAAACCAGATTGACGATCCGGCTGAAACAGCCAGGCAACTGGCTCGCTGGCTGGACCTTCCGATGGAAGACATCTGGAATGCCATCCGCGATCCACAACTCAAGTACGCCCTGGTGGCCCGCAATGTAGACGCGGCCACCGGTGAGGCAATTGCTTCCCTTGACCTGCCGGGAGTTGACTTGACAATCGAGCCACAACGCAGCTACCCCAATGGGGCCCTGGCGGGTCATCTGTTCGGGTTTGTGAACCAGGAAGGCGTCGCCAGCTTCGGTCTGGAGGAGTACTACGACCGACAACTCACCGGCCGCCAGGGGAGTTGGGGGGGCGGTGTTCTCCAGCGCCGGCTCGTGCCGGCCCGCGATGGGTACGACCTGGTCTTGACCATCGACCGCGTCATCCAGGCCATGGTCGAGGAGAACTTGGCCGATGGCGTCGAACGGTATTCGGCGTCCGGCGGCGCCGTAGTGGTGATGGACCCCAACACAGGTGCGATTCTGGCTATGGCCAGCTATCCGCCCTTCGATCCGAATCAGTATGCCACGACGGCCGAGGAGCGGTGGGCGAACCCGGCTATCGCTGCACAGTACGAGCCGGGCTCGGTTGTGAAGGTGCTGACCATGGCCGCCGGCCTCGACGCCGGCGTGGTGGCGCCAGACAGCACGTACGAGGACATGGGAACCATCGAGTACGGCGGCGCCCGGATCAGCAACTGGGACAAGATCGCGCATGGTACGACCTCCATGACCAAGATGCTTCAGCTTTCACTCAACCTGGGAGCGGTTCACATCGCCGATGCTCTGGGGCGGGATCGGTTCTACCGCTACATGCAGGCCTTCGGCCTGGGTCAGCCAACCGGCATCGATCTGGCCGGCGAAAGCCCGGGTCTCTTGCGGATGCCCGACCACGGACCGTGGACTACCGCCGATCTGGCAACCAACAGCTTCGGACAGGGCGTGGCCACAACACCGCTCCAGATGGCTGTTGCAGTGGCCGCCATCGCCAATGGCGGCACTCTCGTGAAGCCGTACGTGGTTGATCAGATGTTGAGCGGTGATGAGATCGTGTACCAAACGCAGCCGGCCGCTATTCGGCGTGTTGTTTCGCGACAGGCGGCCGAAGAGACAGTCGATCTGATGGTTTCGGTGGTCGATGGCGAGGTGGTGCAGGCGGCAATGCCGGGCTACACCGTGGCCGGCAAGACGGGCACCGCCCAGATTCCTGTCGCCGGCGGCTATGACCCCACCGGCACCATTGGGTCCTTTGTGGGGTTCGTGCCGGCTGTGAACCCGCGTTTTGTCATTCTGGTCAAGCTCGACCGCCCAAATGTGCACCGTGGTTCTCGAACGGCGGCGCCCATGTTCAAAGAGATCGCCGAGCAGTTGGTGCAGTTGCTCGGTGTCCCACCGGATAACTTCCGCGTGGCGAGCAACCGGTAGTGGCACGATGATGTTGACTCTGGCTGACTGTGTGGAATTCCTGGCTGATGTACCGAATGGGGTATCCGAGGTGGCGTTCAGCGACGTCGTGATTGACTCGCGGGAGGCACGTCCGGGCGCGCTCTTCGTGGCGCTGCCCGGTGAGCAGACCGACGGTCACCGGTTTGTTAATGACGCCTTGGCCAGAGGCGCGGCCGGCGCGCTGATTCACCAGGATATTCCACTGAACCCACAGCCGGCTATCGTTGACCTGCGGCAGTCGGTCGATCCACGGCTCCTGGCAAGCCTGGGATCTCCGGTGCTGATTCGAGTGCCAGATACCCTGAAGGCCCTGCAGCGGGTCGCAGCCGGCTGGCGAGCCCGGTTCCCGGTCCGCACCATCGGAATCACGGGCAGTGTTGGCAAGACGACAGCCAAGGAGACAGTCGCCGCCGTGCTGAGTCAGCGGTACGATACCTTGAAAAGCGAGAGTAATCTAAACAACGAGATTGGCCTGCCTCTCACGCTGTTGCACCTGCGGCCGAGACACCAACGCGCCGTGTTGGAAATGGGGATGTACGCCCCAGGTGAGATCGCAGAACTGGCAGCCATTGCACGACCGCACATCGGCGTTGTCACCAACGTCGGACCGTCTCATTTGGAGCGTCTGGGATCGCTTGAGGCGATTGCCGAAGCCAAGGCTGAGCTGGTCGAGGCGCTGCCGGCGGATGGGACGGCGGTCTTGAACGCGGACGATCCGGTTGCTGCCGGCATGTGTAGGCGCACGCCGGCCAGCGTGTTCACCTATGGCCTGAGCAGAGAGGCCGACCTGTGGGCGGACAGCATTGAGAGTCTGGGCCTCGCCGGTATGAGTTTTCGGTTGTACTATCGGGGCGAATCGCTCCACGTCAAGGTTCCCATGCTGGGCCGGCACAGCGTCCACACCGCCCTGGCCGCAGCCGCCGTAGGGTTGGTGGACAGTCTGAGCTGGCAGGAGATTCTGGATGGGCTGCAGGAGCCGCGTGGGCAGTTGCGGCTGGTCGTCGTGCCCGGAATAAACGGTTCGACGATTCTGGATGACACGTACAACGCGAGTCCCGACTCGACGCTGGCAGCTCTGAACCTGCTGGACGACCTCAACGGTCGGACCATCGCTGTGCTCGGCGACATGCTGGAGCTGGGTGACTACGAGGTCGAAGGGCATGAGAAAGTGGGTGCCCGGGCGGCGGTCGTGTTGGACAGCTTGATCACCGTCGGCGAGTTGGGTCGAATGATCGGCGAGACAGCCCTGGAGGCCGGCATGTCATCCGAGAGCGTGTTCTTTGCAGCGGACAACGCCGCAGCCATCGAGCGATTGCGCGAGATCCTCCAACCCGATGACACCGTGCTGATCAAAGGTTCGCGAGGTCTCGAGATGGAAGAAATCGTGGCGGCCATTGCACAGACCAGT
>JBHHTZ010000373.1:0-4584 GCA_046753605.1 Anaerolineae bacterium | reverse complement strand
GGAGCCTGAGGAGCTGAGAGGCTGAGATAAAGAGGGGACGAAGGATGATTCGGAGTCACAAGGAATTGGACGTATACAGGTTGGCGTTTGAGGCAGCGATGCGGATTTTCGAGGTGTCCAAGCGGTTTCCTCGTGAGGAAACGTATTCCTTGACGGATCAAATCCGACGCGCTTCGCGGTCGGTCTGCACGAATATTGCCGAGGCCTGGCGTAAGCGGCGTTACGAGGCGGCGTTTGTCAGCAAGTTGAACGATGCTGAAGCAGAAGCTGCCGAAACGCAGACCTGGCTCGACTTCGCGATGGAGTGCGGCTATCTCTCGCCCGAAGAGAAGGCAGAGTTGTATCAAACCTACGACCACATTCTTGGAAAGCTGGTCAACATGATCGCTCGCCCCACATCCTGGCTGATGCCACGGAGGAAGCGGTGATTTCACCTCTGCTCCTCCGCACCTCTGCACCTCTGCACAGAAAGAAGGGGGGTGATATCAGTGTCCGATGATGGCCTTGGTGAGCTTAGCAAATTGGCGAATTCGAGACATTTCAACGCATACCGAAATAGAAAGGAAGGATACCATCATGGATACGGTGTTGATTTTCGACACGACGTTGCGCGACGGCGAGCAGTCGCCTGGCGCGACGATGACCATTCAGGAGAAGATGGAAGTTGCCAAGCAACTGGCACGCCTGAGAGTTGATGTTATCGAAGCCGGCTTCCCCATCGCCTCGCCGGGCGACTTCGAGGCCGTGCGCCGCATCGCCGAGGAGGTCGGCACGCCGGACGGGCCGACGATCGCCGGCCTGGCCCGCGCCGTGGGAAAGGACATCGACCGCGCCTGGAACGCCGTCAAGCCGGCGGCCAAGCCGCGCATCCACACCTTCCTGGCAACCTCGGACATCCACCTGCAGCACAAGCTGCGCATCACCCGCGAGAAGTGCCTGCAACAGATTCACGACATGGTGACGCTGGCACGCAGCCTGTGCGACGATGTGGAGTTCAGCCCCGAGGATGCTGGCCGCACCGACCCGGACTTCCTCTACCAGGCGCTGGCCGTGGCCGTGGAGGCCGGCGCTACCACCATCAACATCCCCGATACGGTCGGGTACACCATGCCTGACGAATATGGACAGCGGGTCATCGGTGAGTTCTTCCGGCGCGTGCCGGGGGCGGAGAATGTGGTCGTCTCGGTTCACACGCACAACGACCTGGGGCTGGCGGTGGCGAACGCACTGGCCGGCGTCATGGCCGGCGCGCGACAGGTGGAGTGCACCATCAACGGCATTGGGGAGCGGGCCGGCAACTGCTCGCTGGAAGAAGTCGTCATGGCGATCCATACGCGGCGCGATTTCTACGACCTGCGCACGAACATCGATTCGACCCAGATTTCGCGCGCCAGCCGGATGGTCAGCACCTACACCGGTATGCCGGTCCAACCCAACAAGGCCATCGTTGGAGCAAACGCCTTTGCCCACGAGGCCGGCATTCACCAGGACGGCATGCTGAAGCATCACACCACCTACGAGATCATGCGGCCCGAAACCGTCGGTATTCCCAAGAGCCGGCTGGTGCTGGGCAAGCACTCCGGCCGGCACGCCTTCCGTGTCCGCCTGCACGAGTTGGGCTACGAGCTGTCGGATGACGAGATAAACCAGGCCTTTGACCGCATGAAGCGCGTGGCCGACAAGAAGAAGAACGTGACTGACCACGACATCCTGGCCATCATCGCCGACGAGTTCTACCAACCGCCGGAGATCTTCCAGATCGAGGATCTGCAAGTCACCTGTGGCCGGCCTGGCATGCCCACCGCGACGGTTCGCGTGCGCAAGCCGGACGGCGGCGCGTGCGTCGAGGTCGCTGTCGGCACCGGTCCCGTCGATGCGGCCTACAAAGCCATCGCCAGGTGCGTTGGCGCGCCCAACACGCTGCTCGAGTACTCGGTAAACGCCGTGACAGAGGGGATCAACGCTCTGGGCGAGGTGATGGTCCGCCTGATACCGGAGGGCGGCAACCCGGAAGGTCCGGTCTACAGCGGCCACGGCGCTAACACCGACATCATCGTCGCCAGTGCCAGGGCGTACGTGAACGCCCTCAACAAGATGGTGGCGGCACAGACCGCTCAGGCGGCAGCAGCCAAGGCAGAGCCGGCGGTGGAAGCAGCGGTGGCCCAGCCGGCCGCAGCGGCAGTGCCGGCCTAGAACGAGAACAAAGGGGGAAACAGGGAAAAGGGGAGAAGGGAAAAAGGGGAACTGTAGAGAAACTGGCTTCCGCATCTCGTAAGTTCCCCTGAGTTCCCCTCAGTTCCTCCGAGTTCCCCTGAGCTCCTCCGAGTTCCCGGTTGGATACACGACCGAACAATGACAATGACTTCAAAAACGAACAAACCACAAACCCTTTTCGAGAAAATCTGGGACGATCACGTCGTGGTGGAAGAGCCAGGCATCCCGACGGTGTTGTACGTTGACATTCACCTGGTGCACGAAGTGACGTCACCGCAGGCGTTCCAGGGCCTTCGCGAGAAGGGGCTGAAGGTGCGCCGGCCTGACAGGACAGCGGCGACTGTGGATCACAGCGTACCCACCCATGATCGCTCCCTGCCCATCCTGGACCAGATGGCGGCGGCGCAGATTCGCAAGTTCGAGGAAAACTGCGAGGAGTTCGGCCTCCCGCTGCACGGCATCGGGAGTCCCTACCAGGGCATCGTGCATGTCATCGGCCCGGAGCTGGGGCTGACGCAGCCGGGCATGACCATTGTGTGCGGCGACAGCCACACCAGCACCCACGGCGCTTTCGGCGCCCTGGCCTTTGGCATCGGGAGCAGCGAGGTGGAACACGTACTGGCAACCCAGTGCTTGCTTCAGGCCAAGCCCAGGACCTTCGAGGTGCGGATAGATGGCCAGTTGCAGCCGGGTGTGTCGGCCAAGGACATCATCCTGGCCCTCCTCGCAAAAATCGGCATCGGCGGAGGCACCGGCCATGTGTTTGAGTACACCGGCAGCACGATCCGTGGCCTGTCGATGGAAGAGCGCATGACCATCTGCAACATGAGCATCGAAGGCGGGGCGCGGGCCGGCATGGTCGCCCCCGACGACACCACTTTCGAGTACCTGGCCGGCCGGCCCTACGCGCCGCAGGGCGCCGACTGGGACCGCGCTGTGGAGGCGTGGCGCCGGCTGCCCACCGACGAGGGCGCCGCGTACCACAAATCGGTGACTCTGGATGCCAGCACCCTGGAACCGATGATCACCTACGGCACGAATCCCGGCATGGGCATGTCCATCACCGCCCGCGTGCCGGACCCGGACTCCATCACAGATGCCAGCCAGCGCCGTGCGCTGGTCAAGGCGCTGGGCTACATGGACCTCCGGCCAGGGCAGGCCATGCTGGGGCAGCCGGTGGACGTGGTGTTCATCGGGTCGTGTACCAACTCGCGCATCAGCGACCTGCGGCTGGCGGCCGGCCTGCTCAAAGGGCGCAAGGTGAAAGACGGCCTGCGAATGTTGGTCGTCCCTGGCTCGACGCAGATCAAGAAACAGGCCGAGGCCGAGGGGCTGGACCGCATCTTCCGGGAAGCCGGCGCTGAGTGGCGGGAGGCCGGCTGCAGCATGTGCATCGCCATGAACGGCGACATGCTTGAGCCCGGCCAGTACTCGGTCAGCACCAGCAACCGCAACTTCGAGGGCCGGCAGGGCAAAGGCGGCCGCACCTTCCTGGCGAGTCCGTTGACCGCGGCCGCAAGCGCGGTGACAGGTGTCGTGACAGACGTGCGGACGTTGATGAAGTGAAGAGTAGTGCGTACTGCGTAGTGCATAATGATAGAGCGACACACTACGCAGTACGCAATAGGATAACATTCATGCAACCATTCACAACTCTAATCAGTAAAATCGTTCCTCTGCCCAACGAAAACGTGGATACCGACCAGATCATCCCGGCGCGGTTCCTGAAGGGGACGGACAAGGCCGGCCTGGGAGACAACCTCTTTACCGACTGGCGCTACAACGAGGGCGGTACGCCGAAGCCAGACTTCGTGCTGAACCAGCCGGAGATGCAGGGCCGGCAGATTCTGCTGGCCGGCGACAACTTCGGCTGCGGCAGCTCCCGTGAACATGCGCCCTGGGCGTTACTCGGCGGGGGCTTCCGGGCCGTCATCAGTACGTCGTTTGCGGACATCTTCCGCAACAACTCTCTCAAGAACGGCCTGCTGCCGGTCATCGTGGATGAGACGACACATCGAGAGCTGCTCCGCCTCGTCGAGCATGAGCCGGCCACCGAGGTGACAATCGATCTGGCCCGGCAGATGCTTTACCTGCCCGATGGTCAGGCCGTGGTGTTCCCCATTGACGGCTTTAGCAAGCAGTGTTTGCTCGAAGGCGTCGATCAGTTGGGCTACCTGCTGAAGCAGATGCCCCATATTGAGGCGTACGAGAAGCGTCACCCGACGCGGGTTCGGACGGTGACGGCGTAGTCTCAGTTACCAGTGATCAGTGATCAGTCAACAGTGATCAGTCTTCGTTCGGCAAGGTCTCCTGACCGCCAGCAATTCCCGTTTTAGCATTATCGTCACGTGGCATAGGTTCGTAGTGGCG
>JBHHTZ010000372.1:0-4594 GCA_046753605.1 Anaerolineae bacterium | reverse complement strand
TTCCTCACTCCGCTAACGCTCCGTTCGGAATGACATGGGCTGGCGGGTCGTTACCAGTTTTTTTTCTCAAAGTTCATAATATGCGGCAACCATTGCGAAGTCGCCCTACGGCGACTGGATTCAGCCGGCGAAGGCCGGCTTCGCATTCGTTGCCGCGAATTCATTCGCCGGCTCCAACGGCCCCAACGGCTCCAACGGACCCAACCGTTCCATCCGCCGGCAAACGCTCCATGCCGGCGGCCTGGGCTGCCCGCAGCGTGATCGCCTCCAGTTCGCGCACGACCTCAGCCGGCATCTCCCTGGGCTGACACGCGGCGATGATCTCCTCGACACGCTGGTGAGCGCGTTCGGCGGCGTCCAGGCTGCCCTTCGCCTCCCAGTTGCGGCGGAAGTCACGGTCGATCACCGGGCTGGGGATGAACAGCTCCTCGCGGAACCAGCGGCGCGTGTGGCGTGTGGTCAGAAAATTGCCGGCGTGTCCCACCTGGCGGATGATCTCCAACCCCAGCGGCGTCTCGCGCTCGACGACGCCGGCCACGAGCCGCTTCGCCATCCCCACAATCTCTGCGTCGATCACCAGTTTCTCCAGGCTGAAACAGCTCTCAAAGTCGAGCATGCCCGGACCGGAGATCATGTTGATGCCGGCCAGCGCACCCAACACCGCCCCGATACCCGATTCCAACCCGCTCTGAGCGTCCACGATCTTGGCGTCGGACATCCCCAGATAGGCGTGGGTCGGCAGACCGAGGTGCTTGCCAACCTCGGCGTAGGCGCAGTCAATCATCATCGTCTCGATAGCGCCCATGGGCGTGGTGCCGGTGCGCATATCGAAGGCCGCCGGCGAGCCGCCCCAGACGATGGGCGCACCGGGGTTGACCAGTTGGTGGATGGTCACACCACTCAGGTTCTCGGCGGTGTGCTGGACGACCGAGCCCAGGAGGGTCGCTGGCCCCGTGGCTCCCGTCAGCGGCATGCTCACCAGTTCCGCCGGCACCCGGTACTGCGCGCAGTCCATCAGGTTCTCGCAGGTAATCTCAGACCACAAGAGGGGCGGCGAGGGGCAGACGTCGAAGACAGCCCTGGGCTTCTCCGCCAGCGCCGCCTCGCTGCCGGCGACTGCGACCAGCAGGTCCTTCATCACCTCCCAGGTCTCGACGGCGAACGCGCCGGTGACCACCGGCTTGCCGGTGTAGAGAAGAACCAGGTAGAGCCGGTACAGATCGGAGATCTCCTGGGGAACGTCGGCGCAGACGAGAGACGTGGCGACGGCGTCCAGCGCGTTCAGCCCGTCGGCCAGCTTAAGAAAGCGCACGCAGTCCGCGGTGACGGGCTCGCGTGACTGCTTGGCCCCGTGGTCCAGGATTTCGATGGCCGCCGATCCTGGGTCAAAGTGCACGTCGTTGCCGCCGTAGTGCACCGCCGGCTGGCCGTCAGCGTCGTAGAGATGGAATGACGAGGGCGCTGTTTCGACGGCGCGGCGGGCCAGGTCGGACGGAATGCGCGCCACCTGAGCCGGCAGGTCCACCTCCGCGCCGTGATCGCCCAGCAGTCGCAGGGCGCGCTGCGAGTGGACGCGTACGCCGGGGTCGGTGAGCAGTTCGTATGCCTCGGCTATAACACGCTCGACAATCTCGTGAGACAAGAACTGTAGGTGAGGTTGAATGCTCAATGTCTGCCTCCTTGCAAGTCTCGGTCTGAAGTCATAGGATCGGATATCTCACACCGCTGACATGCCCTCCGTGAACAGGTGATAAGAAGAGGCGAAACACTGACGAATGGAAAGGGACCACCTACGGTCCCAACAGCCGGTAGCCATCGTAATCATGCACCGCAAAGCCGGCGAAGGCCAGACTGCCCCGATAGGTGTCCCGAGTCTGGTTCAGCGCAGCCTCCAGAGCCGCCGCCCCCTCCTCACAGAAGGTGATCTTCTCCGGGCTCAGCCCGCAGTTGGTCTCCACACCGATGACGACCTGTTTACCAGCGCTCGCCGCATACGCCAGCTCACCGGCGGCGTGGTCGATGATGCCGTCAGGTGGGTCAGCGTGGTCACGGTAGTCCATCAGCACCACGCGGTCCACGCGGTCGATCACCCACTCGCTGAGTGGACGGGTCTGGCCGGCCCGCGTGATCTGGCGATCGTCGTACCAGAATGGGACGTCCACAACCAGCCGTAGCCCAGTACCCTGAGTGACTCCTGCCAGCGCTTCCAGCAGGTCCAGGTACTGGTTGGCAGTGCCATTCTGGTCAGCGCTCCACTCGGGCAGGGTGTGTGGTTCCACATCGAAGTGGAGGCCGGCCGGCTGCGGACCGCTCAAGCTCTGAGCGAAAGCCACACCCGCCTGTGCCAGAGCGATGGCATCCCCATGGTTGGGTGTCAACGCCCAGGGCGCGTCGCCGAACAGCAACTCCACGGAAATGCCCTGGCCGTCCGCGGCGGTGATGAAATCGGCCAGGGCAGTCTGATCGTGATTCACCAGCCATTCGCTCTCCAGGTAAGCCGTGCGGATTGCACGGTCGGCGGCGAAGGCGAAGAACCAGGCGCGCTCCGCTGGATCCGTCGCCACGGAGCGATCCCAGACCCACACGTCCCGCCGGCACACATCCCCCCAGCGCACGCTGACCTTCATCACGTCCAGCACGCTCACCAGACCATCCCCATCGCGGTCGAAGGGCCACACCGCCGGCTGCTGCCACACCGCAGCGACAGCCTCGATGTCACCAGCATCCACGTCTCCGTCCACGTCCAGGTCGCCTGGCAGCGCGCACGGCGGGCGGGGACCGTAGCGGGGCGGGGGCTGGCCGGCCTCGAAAGCACCGATGTCGGGCTGTCCATCCGTCACGAACGGATCGCTGAGGTTGGAGAGCACTGCACCGGCATTGATCAACGGCGCGCTCTCAGTCGGGCGCAGGTCGTGGCTATCCGGCTCGACGCGCGCGCCCGCTGTGGCCGGCAGCGTCGCGTTCATCAGCACGGCGAAGGGATCCGCCTTGGGCAGCTCCAGGCCGGCACACTCGATGCCGGCTCCCGCACACAGCTCAACCTGGGTATGATAGCGCACGTCGTCCCACTTGACAAACCGGTTCGCGTCAGTCGTACCCAGCGCATCATAGTCCCAGTCGTCCAGCAGGCTGTTGGCCACCAGCCCGTACTCCTCAATGGCATAGCGCGTGCCGAGGATCACATTGTTGCGGAAGAAGGTATTCTGCCAGCCGGGGTCGGACGAGGTGCCGTTGCCCGGCTTCACCGAGGTGTTGTGGGCGACAACCAGGCCGGCCGGCTCGCGGTTCAGCTTGTAGGCCGAATAGTCCAGGTTGAAGAACGCATTGCGAAATACGTAGATCGGACCGCCAAAGATGGGCGCCAGACTGATGCCCATGCGGGCGTTGGTCACGCGGTTGCGCCAGACGCGGAAGTTGGCCGTGGCATAGTCAATCTCGATGGGATCGTCCACGATGTCGAAGATGTCGTTGCCGAAGATGTCGGCCGAGTAGCCTTGATTGCCGGCCTCGTTGGGCTGCACCGAGACGCCATCCCCGAAGCGGCTGACCCGGTTGTGGCAGACGATATTGCCATTGCCCTGCAGGTCGATTCCCTGCTCCGGCGGGATCACCCCCGGCTGGTACCACGGCGTGACCCGGCCCTCGATCACATTGTCGCACAAGGTCTGGAAGCCGTCCAGTCCGTTCTGCCGGCGGTTGGTGTAGCCGAAGTCCACATCGCGGATGACGTTGCGCCGCACAACGATGTGGCTGGTGTTCTGGGCGTCGATCCCCCAGCCGCCGTTCTGGATGACCAGCCCCTGCAAGATGACGTGCGCGATGCTCTGATCATAGCGCCCCAGGGTGACCACGCCCCGGTCCGTGCCGGCTCCGTCCACGACGGCTGATCCATCGGCTGGCGGATTCTGGGTTGGATCATTCGGCCCGCCGAAGGCGATGGGGGCACTCTCCGTGCCGCTGGTCAGCAGCGTGAAGGGGGCGTAGGTGCCGGCAGCGACGTGAATCAGATCGCCGGGTTGGGCAGCGTCGGCGGCCGCCTGGAGGCCCTGGAACGGGTTCGCCAGGGAGCCATCACCCCCGCCGCTACCCGGCACAGCGTAGAGTTCGCGCCCCGTGGGGAGTGGTCGGGACACGCGGCCGCCGTAGGCGCGGGTGGTGGCAGTGATGACACGGGTCTCACCGCCGCCATCGGGGTCCGTCAGCGTGAGTTCGACCTGGTAGGTGGTGTCAGGTTGGAGCCAGAAGATGGAGCCGGCGAAGCGGTTGTCGGGCCGGCCATTGCCCTCGCCGTTCAGGTTGGGGTGGGTGCGCACGAAGGGCAGCCCGTCACGCCATGCCGGCTCGCCCTGGCGACGAAAACGAACCGACACCGCAGCATTCAGGTTGTCGTCCCCCTGGATCTGCCAGCGCAGACCGATATGCTGGCCGGTGGGATCCGCCAAGACCGCTCCGGGGGCAGCAGCGCCGGCAAGGGGCGTCGAGAATGCCAGAAGAGGGATTCCCAGACCAAGGAACAACAACCACGTTCGCAACTTCATTTGAAAACGATTGAAATCGTGACGTAACCGTTCAGGGACATCAAGATTAGCATCCC
>JBHHTZ010000371.1:0-4607 GCA_046753605.1 Anaerolineae bacterium | reverse complement strand
AGGCCATCGCTCACTTTGACGCCGTTGGAGCCGGTCCATTGTTCCATCCATAACGGCGTGCCGCCTGAGGCGACGTCGTACAGGCGGAAAACTATGCCGTAGGTGCCGGTGAGGGGGTTGCCGGCGCTGTCCGCCAGCCGGCCCTGATACGCAATCGTGCCGGTGGAGGTGCCGGCGGCGCTCGGGATGCGCAGGGGCAGAGCGCCGGCGTTGGTAGCCCACAGCAGGCCGGCCACCACCAGCAAAGTGAAAAGCGCGTTGCCCCGGCTCGGCAACCAGGCGCGTCAGTGGCCTGGCAGGGCCGGCCACCAGAGGGGAATCGCCGGAATCCGCAAATACTTCTTGGCCTTCATGGTCTTTCCTCCTTCTTTGTTTGGTTGAGAACTTCTGGTCCTTCGTCCCTTCGGCCGGCTTTGCTCAGGGCAAGCGTTCGTCCTTCGCCCTTCTCGAGTATTCAGAGTCAATTCATCCGTTGTGCTGACAGCCGCAGCCGTCATGCGCTACTATATTTATTGCAGAAACATGGGCTGATCTTTCACGGTGGAGGTGGAGATGGTCAGGTTGGTTTGAACCGAACAGGAGCAACAGCCAGGTGGAAGCAGGGTGGTCTTGCTGAAACCACAGCGAAGGAGGCGATTGGTTGTCCATAACTTCCCCCTGTGCCTTCGAGGCAAATACGTAAAGTAACGGGCGGATGTGGAGCCGGCCGGCATGGAACGAGGGCGAGAATAAGGCCGGCGCTCACCTCAATATCTCAGATAAATCGCTGCTCAAACGCAGGTCGATTCAGTGCGATTGTATCGCACTTTGCGTATCAGTGTACTACATTTGGGGCGGACCATCAACCTGGGGCACAACTCCCTCATTGCCCGTTCTGTAAGTCTGTGCTAGAATCGATGTATGATGGAGATACCTATGCCAATCCGCGTTCTGCGCGACAAGACGATCGTGTTGGGTGTGACGGGCAGCATTGCTGCCTACAAGGCCGTGGAGATCGCCAGCAGGCTGGTGAAGGCCGGCGCACACGTGGATGTGGCGCTGACCGAGGCCGCAACCCGGTTGGTCACTCCGCTCACCTTCCAGGCCATCACCCATCGACCTGTCATCACCAACCTGTTCGACCCGCGCGGTGAGCTGGGGATCGACCACGTGGCGCTCGCCAAACGGGCTGACGCGATGGTGGTTGCACCGATCACAGCCAACACCCTGGCCAAACTGGCTCACGGCCTGGCCGATGACGTGGTCAGCACCACGTTTCTCGCTGTCGAAGCCCCGACCATCGTCGCGCCGGCCATGGAATCCCACATGTGGCTGCACCCGGCGACCCAGCGCAATATGGAGACTCTGCGCAGTTGGGGGGTGACAGTCGTTGATCCGGAGTCCGGCCACCTGGCATCGGGCGCCGAAGGTATCGGCCGGTTGGCAGAGCCCATCACTATTGTCGAAACGATCCGGCAGGTATTGGGACGCGATGGCCCACTGGCAGGCCGGCACGTGATCGTCACCGCCGGCCCGACTCGCGAAGCCATTGATCCGGTGCGTTACATCTCGAACCACTCCTCAGGCCGCATGGGCTATGCCATTGCCGAGGCAGCCCGAGACCTGGGCGCCCGGGTGACGTTGGTCAGTGGCCCGACGGCGTTGCCATCCCCCGTCGGTGTCCAGTTGATAGCGGTCACATCGACCGAGGAGATGCGAGATGCCGTGCTCCAGCGCGTGGCGGATGCCGATGCGGTGGTTGGCAGCGCTGCCGTGTCCGACTACCGACCAGCGAAGTCCAGCACGGAGAAGATCAAGAAAGGTGAGGGGGGCCTCTCGCTGGAGTTGGTCCGGAATCCGGACATCCTGCTGGAGGTGAAGGCGTGGAAGGAGAGGGGAGGTCGCCGGCGGCCGGTGGTGATCGGGTTTGCCGCCGAAACGCACAATCTTCTCGAGAATGCGCGGTCGAAGCTGGTTCGCAAGGGGATGGACCTGATCGTGGCTAATCCCGTGCCGGCCACTTTCGGAGCCGGCACTGTCCAGGCCACGCTCCTTCGGCCCAATCGTTCCCCGGAGGCGTTGCAGCCCCTCACGAAAACCGAGCTGGCCGACAGGATTGTAGATCGCTTGGTTGTACTGCTCCAGGAGTAGATGGCTGGATGGCTGGATGGCTCGCAGAGTGCTCAGCCATCCAGCCATCTAGCCATCTCACCCCTCCTCCGCGTCGCCCCCCCTAACACCGCCGGCGATACGCTGTAGCAACCGCAGGCCAATCTGTTCAACCAGCACCCGTCGCAGGCTCAGCCAGGTCTCCTGCAACCTGGTGACCTCGTCCTCGCCAGGCGGAACCTCGGCAAACAGTTCGAGGACATACACGTTGGCGACTTGGCCGATGGCGGGCCGGCCTTCGGGCACAGCGCCGGCCAACTGATCGGCATACTCGTGAGGCGTCTGAGTCGGCTCAGCCGGGACGCCGAGCCAGCCGGCAAGGCGCGCCATGCGAGCGTAGGTGGCCCGCACCAGCGTCAGGCCGCGGAAGGTTCGTTCCCACAGCAACCATCCCCCAAGGACAAGCAGTCCCAACACACCCACAACTCCCAGGCTGCCCCACAGCCAGGGGCGAACAGAAGCCGCTCCCAGGCCGGCCAGCGGCGCGCCGCCTCCAAGTTCCGGATCCAGCAGGTCCTCGTCGGGTAAGAGATCGCTCAGCCCTTTGTTGTCGTTCTCGCTGCCGGACGAACCGGCGGTTGAGTTGGATGACTGCGGAGCGGTGGGGCGAACGATGCGTGGGTCGGCCGCCGTTGGCTCGAATTCTACCCAGCCGTACTTTGGGAAGAAAACTTCGGGCCAACTGTGAGCATCGTATTCGCGCTGGCGATAGGCCCCGATTTCCCGGTCGTAGTCACCCAGTGAATAGCCGGCTGCGACGCGCGCCGGAATGCCCAGCGAGCGCGCCATTACCACCAGTGAAGAGGCGTAGTAGTCGCAGTAGCCGGCCTGCTCATCAAACAGGAACCAGTCCACGCCGTCCCTACCCGGTGGTGGTGCGGGAATCTGTTCGTCGTACTTGATCTTCCGCAGATAGGCCTCGATGGCTGAGACCTTGTCGTAGGGGTTGTCCTTGCCCTCGGCGATCTGCGCCGCCAGGTCCCGAACTCGCTGCGGCAGTTCATCGGGAAGTTGAAGGTACTTCTGGCGGATCCAGGCCGGGTATTCCGTGCCGGCATCTCTCAGGCTCTGCGTGCCTGCTACTGAGAGGGACGAGACGGCAGTGAAAGTCTCGCCCACCTTGAGTGGGCGCCGGCTTTCGAGGATCGACACATTGAGCGGAGCAACGCCGGCGTCTGTTGACGACGGGACGGGACTGTACTGCGCGCGAGTTGGCCAATCCACAGCAATGGGTTGCGGTAGCAGGTGGAGCTGGACCATGCCGGGCTGCAATATCCGGATGGTCTGAGTTACCGGCTCGCGCATGTCGAAATCGAACGCATCCAGGCGCGGGTCATCATCGGAAATAGATGTTGAAGATGTGGCCGTATTTACCCAGCCACGCCCGCTGTACTCATCGTAAACCACACCGCGCCAGTAACGCCCCTTCTTCGTAACTGCGTCGAAGACAGGCGCGTCGCCCAGGGTGACGGGTCCCAACAGGGCCATCGTGTCACCGAAATAGGCCGGCCCAGGTTGTGGTCGGTAGTTCAGGGATGAATACAGCCGGTTGAACTCGCGCTGGAAACGATAGACCGGCTCATTGAACCGATTGACGAGGGTATCGAGGTGCGGCGCGGCGCTGGTCGTCGGGGCAACCCAGGCCAGCACAACGACGATTATGGCGAAGATAGTGCCGTTCCAAAGAAAGTCGTAGCCGATGTCGGGAGAATAGGCCACTCTGGCCCGCCGCCACTCGCGTTCCTGGAGAAACACATTCGACCGGGTGATGAGTAAGAGGGCGCACAGGAGATATACCGCCATCCAGATGTAGAGATCGGGCGGTGCATAGTACAGGTTGAGCAGCATCGCGAAGCCGCTTGGAACAATGGCCCCCCAGACGTTTCGAATCCGGAACAGAAACCACGTTGAGGCGTAGGCGACCAGCCAGATCAGAATAGCCATCTGCAAGACGAAGACCAGGTTGTCGTTACCCACGCCCTCGGACCGTACAATCTCAATGAAGTCTTGAACCCGATAAACGAGTTCCGCCAGCCGCACACGCCAGGTCAGCGCCGCTTCACCCAGCAATATCCGGTGGGTGATGGACGTCGGGTCAAGCTGCCGGCCAACCAGAAACGCGGTCCATCCTACGCCCGCTGCCGTACTGAGCAGATGGGCGGCAAGACCCGGTATGGGTAGCTCCGAGAACGCAAAACCGACAACGACTGCGGCCAGGACGACACCTTGCAAGAGGGACAGCCCCGGGGACCACTCGGTGGCCTCAATCGACCACGCGACTGTCAGCAGCATCAGCAATAGCAAGATGAGCGACATCCAGCCTTCAGCCGGCTTCAAGCGTGACATTCGAACTCCTGTGTGACTTACACAAGCACTTCCGCAAATGATCGATCTGCACTATAATTAGCTTCGGAATAGGTTTATCCGTATCATCTCAATATTTCGGGGCTATGTAGGTC
>JBHHTZ010000370.1:0-4609 GCA_046753605.1 Anaerolineae bacterium | reverse complement strand
CTGTACGGCCGCAGCTTACTCGGTTCGCGCTACCTGGGCAGCAGCAGCCTGTCGTACGGCCGCAGCCTGCTCGGTTCGCGCTATCTGGGCGCCTCATCGCTGACTCTACGGCGCAGCCGGCTGTATGACCCCTTTGGGAGCCGCAGCCTGTTGCTGGGGCGGGGGCTGAGCCGCTACGGCTACTATCGCTAGCCAATCACCCCCTTAACCGCGGATCAGCGGGAAGACGCGGATTCAGGCTCGACCTGAGTCCGCGTCTTTTGTCTCGCGACGTAACTACCCAGCCTGCTCACCAGCCATGAATGATGAACCTCGAGACAATACCCCGTAAGGAATCCCTGAGACCGTGCTCGAATGTGTTAGCTCCGCTGGAAAAGCTGTCAATTCTCTTCCGCACGGTTGCCGACTCAGTTGCCAATGGACCTCGCCCTTTCTTGGAAGGTTCCAGGGATTCCCTTCGACAAGCTCAGGACAGGCCTCACTCCGCTGGCGCTCCGTTCGGAATGACATGGAGTAGTTGCCTTTGACCACTACAACCTCTTCGTGCTATACTATAGACCGACTGGTCGGTCTATAGTGTTTTGGAGCAAATGGCCGGCGCGGATGGACCACCCTGAAGCACGAAAACGCTAGATGGCTAGATAGCTGGTTGGCTTGCAGAGTCCTCAGCCATCCAGCTATCTAACCATCTGTCGTAGGAGCAGAGCTATGCTGAACTTGATCGGCGACTCTTCTGAGGAGCCTCGGAGTACGCGGCAGCGAATCTTGGAGGCGGCTGTCGAGGTCTTCGCCGGCAAGGGCTACCACGAGGCCCGCGTTGACGAAATCGTGGACGTGTCCAGGACATCCAAGGGGGCGGTGTACTCCTATTTCCCCAGCAAGGAGCGGATATTCCTGGCCCTGGTGGACGAGTTTGCCGGCCTCCTGGAAAAGCGGCTGGAGGAGGCGATGGCCGGCGAGGACAGCGGGATTCGCCAGGTGGATGCCGCGCTCAGCACGTGTCTCGACACCTTCGGGCGCTATCGCAAGCTGGCAAAGATATTCCTGGTGCAGGCCGCCGGCCTGGGGACGGCGTTCGAGCAGAAGCGCCTGGAGGTACACGACCGGTTTGCCGGCGTGATCAAGAGCCGCCTGGATCAGGCTGTGGCCGCCGGCGACATCCCGCCTCTGGACACCCAGGTGGCGGCCTATGCCTGGATGGGAGCTATCTACGAGGTGGTAATTCGCTGGGTGTACAGCGGTCAGCCCGAGCCGGGGCAGGTACTCCCAACCCTGCGAACCATGCTCCTGCGCAGCATCGGCGTGCCGGAGGAGCGAATTCGCCGGCTCGATTCAGACACGGGTGCTTGAGGGGGACACCTGAGCAGATGAACGGTGATACAGTTCAATCAGTCATGCCTCCGGTGCTGACAGAACTCGACCGCATATCGAGCGCCATCGCCCCCCAAGACGGGCGAGCGCTCCTGGTCAGCCGGAGCCTGCCGTGGCCTGCGACAGCGCTGGTTGATTTTCTTGGGCTGGGCGCCGGCGCGCCTCGGGTGTACTGGGAGAGCGGGGAGACGTCTACCGGCTTCGCCGGCTTTGGTGTTGCCCTGGCGCTCACGGCGGCCGGCCCGAATCGCTTCCGCGACGTTCAAGCGAGCGTGCGCCGGCTGTCCGACAGCGCCATTTGGGAGGCTGTTAATGCACCGCCGGCCGCCGGTCCCCACCTGTTTGGTGGGTTTGCCTTCCAGCCTGAGCACGCGCCCGCCGGCATCTGGGCGGCCTTTCCGGCGGCATGTTTCATTCTGCCCCGCTACCAGCTCACCCGGGTCGAGGGCCGTAACTGGCTGACCGTGAACCAAATCGTGGAAGAGCTACAAACTGCCAACGGCGACCTGCGGACGCCCAACGGCAGGCCGCGCAACGGAAGACCGGCGAACACGATTTCGCCATCTGGACTTCGCCGCCCACAACCCGCAACCCACAATCTACAATTGTCAATTGTCAATTGTCAATTGTCAATTGTCAATTCAATGCCGGCCGCCAGATGGCGCCACGTGGTGAACGACGCTGTGCGCCGCATTCGCCACGGTGATCTGGACAAGGTTGTTCTGGCCCGAACGTGCGATGTGCGGATGGATCGCGATGTGGACCCAACCAAGGTTCTGGCACGACTGGAACGCCGCTACCCGGGTTGCTATCGCTTCCTGATCGAGCCGGCGCCCGGCCATGCCTTCTTCGGCGCAACACCAGAGCTGTTGGTGGAGGTCAACGGAATGACTCTGAACACCGTGGCCATGGCAGGCTCCGTCCCGCGCGGCGACTCCGCTGCAGCGGATGCGGCGTTCGCGCGGGAGATCATGACCAGCTTGAAGGAGCGCCAGGAGCACGCCTTTGTGGTCGATGCTATTGAGACGTCGCTGCGCCCGCTGGTGACAGAATTGGACGTGCCGGAGCAGCCGGCGCTGCGGAGGTTGCGCAACATCCAGCACTTGCAGACCGTTATTCGAGGCCGGCTGGCCGATGGCGCTGGGGTTTTGGAAGCGGTAGAAGCTCTGCATCCCACGCCGGCGGTGGGCGGCGTGCCACGCCTCCCCGCCCTGCAAATGATCGCCGATGAGGAACCGGTGCCACGCGGCTGGTACGCTTCACCGGTGGGATGGATGGATCTTCAGGGTAACGGTGTTTTCGGGGTTGCCATCCGCTCGGCGGTGAGCGTGGGAGCGCAGGCCCGATTGTACGCCGGCGCCGGCATCGTCGCCGACTCGGATGCGGAGCGGGAGTGGGAGGAGACGGAACTGAAGTTTCGGCCAATGCTCGAAGCACTGGGAGAAATTAGTGGTCAGTGGTCGGTGGTCGGTGGTTAGTGATCATTAGTCGCTGTTTGCTGACCACTAACCACTAACCACTGGCCACTGGATACTGTGACATGAGGGCGCCAAACCGAAATACGCTCTGGGCTGGGGTATTTGTGGACGAACTGGCGCGGGCCGGCCTGCGTGCGGTCTGCATCGCCCCCGGTTCGCGTTCCACACCCCTCACTCTCGCTTTTGCAGAGCAGGAGCAGATCGCTGTCTATTCCCACATCGACGAGCGGAGCGCCGGCTTCTTCGCCGTGGGAATGGCGCTGGCCGGCGATGCACCGGTGGCCCTGGTGTGTACGTCTGGCACGGCAGCGGCCAATTTCCATCCGGCCATCATCGAAGCCTGTCAGTCCCACGTGCCGCTGCTCGTGCTGACCGCTGACCGGCCGCATGACCAGCGGGACAGCGGAGCGAACCAGACCATCGATCAGGTAAAGATGTACGGCGACCACGTCCGGTGGTTCGTGGACGTGGCGCCGCCCCAGGCCGGCCTGACTCCGCGCACGCTGCGCTACCTGCGGACCCTGGCCTGTCGAGCACTCGCGGCGGCGAACGGGGCTGTACCGGGGCCGGTTCACCTCAACTTTCCTTTTCGAAAACCGCTGGAGCCGACGCCGGCGCCTGGCGATGTGGCGGAGGTCTCGAGAGATGCGAGTTTGGGGATGGATGGCCGGCCCCATGGCACGCCCTTCGCCCACGTCACGCGGGGCGACTTATCGCCGACCGACGATCAGGTTGACTTGCTGGTGCAGGCCATCACGGGCGTGTCGCGGGGTATGATCGTGTGCGGGCCGCGCCGGCATGGCCAGGGGGACGCATTTCCACAGACGGTGGCCCGCCTGGCCCAACTTGCCGGCTACCCCATCTTCGCCGACGCGCTGTCGGGAGTGCGATTTGGCCCGCACGTGGAGCAGGCGGGGCCGCTGATCGTCGCCGGCTATGAGACTTTTCTGCAAAGCGACGTGGCGGTCACCTGGGAGCCGCCGGCGCTGGTCTTGCGCTTCGGCGCCATGCCCACCTCGAAGGCGCTGCAACTCTACCTGGATTCGCTGGCGGCGTGCCGGCAGATCACCGTGGACGGCAGCGGCGCGTGGCGGGATGCGGATTTCCGGGTCGGCGACTACGTGTGGGCTGAGCCGGCGGCGACGTGCCGGCGCGTGCTCGACCGCCTGGAAGCGGCTGACATGCCCGTGGCTGACGAGGCGTGGGTCGCTGCGATCCAGCGGGCGGAGCAGCAATGCTGGCAGGCGACCGAGGCCACCTTCCAGGAGGGCTTCTTCGGAGGTGTGGTCCTGGCCGATGTGGCCGGCCTGCTGCCAGATGACGCGGTGCTGTACGTGTCAAACAGTCTGCCGGTGCGCCATCTGGATCAGTTCGCGCGGCCGCGCCGGCAGCGTCTGCGCGTGCTGGCGAATCGGGGCGCCAGCGGCATCGACGGAATTGTCTCCAGCGGACTGGGGGCGGCTGCGGCGACAGAGGATCCGCTTGTGCTGGTCACAGGCGATCTGGCCTTTTACCACGACCTGAACGGTCTTCTGGCGCTGCGGCGGTGCGGCGCGAAGGCTACCATCGTGGTGATCAACAATGATGGGGGTGGCATTTTTCGCCGGCTGCCCGTTGCGGCTTTTGATCCGCCTTTCACGGAGTTGTTTGTCACGCCTCACGGGCTGGATTTCGAGCCGGCGGTGCGCATGTACGGCGCGGAGTTTGTGCGGGTGGAAACTCGAGAAGCGTTCCGGCGGGCGCTGCGGAGATCCGTTGAT
>JBHHTZ010000369.1:0-4615 GCA_046753605.1 Anaerolineae bacterium | reverse complement strand
TAAGATGTTCAATGCGGTGTTATGGCAAGCTGCGCATGAGTCGCCAATGATTGTGACCGTCAGGCAGTCTTTCGAACATCACAGCGTCCATTACCTGCCGAATGATGTGCAGCCCATATCCGTTTTCCGGTGGATCGGCGGGATCAAAGTCCAACGGCGGAATCTCTCTCGGTTCGTAGGACTCACCGACGTCGAAAAGGTCAATTTGCAGTCGGTCGGGATACAGCGCGACCAGACCGTGGATGTCGCCGGCACGCCGGGCATAGGCGTGAATGATGATGTTGGCGATCACTTCCGTCACTGCCAACTGCACTTCCATCAGCCATGCGCGTATGCCGCTGTCACCGGGCAAGTGTGACTTCAACCGGTCCAGTTCAACCCGTACATCGGAAAGCAGACTCAGGTCACTCCGAAGGTGCAAACGGGACAGGTATCGTGCAGCCGGTGTGTCGCCGGCCACTCTCTTCAGAACCAGAAGTGTGAGATCGTCCACCACGGCGGCGTCGCCGACGTGGTGGCGGTACGCCTCTGTCAAACTGTCCAGGATGAACCGGGCCGGCGCGCTGTGAGTGGCTAGCAGCACATCGCCGATTCCGGCTACTCCGAGTATGCGACCCTGTGCATTCTCTGCTTCGCTCAAGCCGTCGGAGTACAATACCACGACATCGCCCGGCTGCACGTCGATGGGTACCGTGGTGTGCTCTATTTCAGGCAAGATCCCCAGGGGCAAGGTAGTACTGGGTAGCTTCTGCACGTGCAGCGGTTCTGTCCGTACCCAAAACCCTGTCGTGTGTCCTGCGCTGGCGTATTGCAGAGCGGAGCGATTGGCTGGCAGGCATACCAGCAGGGCGGTGACAAAGCGTTCAATTCGGCTCATATCGCCGTACAGCTTGGCGTTGGCGCTTTGCAGCACTTCCCCAGGATTGCTGGCGTGTTGTAGTTCGGCGCGAATGGTCGCCCGAACACTGGCAGCCAGCAGCGCCGCCGAGATACCCTTGCCGGCCACGTCGCACACCAGGAGTCCCGTATGACCGTTGTCACATTGGAAGACGTCGTACAGGTCGCCGCCGATCTTCGAGGCCGGAATGACGGTCGCAGCAAGTTCGTAGTCCGGCAATATCGGGGGAGTGGTTGGCAGAAAACTGGTCTGCACTTCAGCAGCGATTTCCAACTCGCGCCCCTGTTTCTCCGCCTCAATCTGTTGTATGTGCAACGTCTCGACGTCAACCACGGTGGTGATCGTTTCGATCAGGCTCTCGAATAACTGCCGGTCTCCGGCACTGAAGCGCTGCCTGGCAGCCTGATTGATGATGCCGATGAACGATGGCGGGCCGGCTGTGACCTGGAGTTGTTGTCCTATGAAGCTGTGCAGGCCGGCCAACTCCGGGAAAGTTCTGGAACAGGCTTCCGTCCCGTTGCGGACCAGTATCCCACCGGCGCTTTGCAGCGCCGCGATGATACGGCGCATTTCGCTTTCGTCGTAAGCCGGGTGGATCCAGTCATAGGCCAGGGCGTGATCGAGCAGTTGAGCGACAAAAGCGTTTTCTGCCTCGATGGTTTGCGCAGCCAGGCGTAGCGATTCCAGGGAAACCTGCCACGGGTCGGTGGTGGTGCGCCTCAATTGCGTGACCTGATGCAGGAAGCTCAGGCGATTCCACGCAGCAATTAGCTCATTGGTCAGACCCTCCGAAGTTTCCCGCTCGCCCATAATCACGCCGAGCAGGTCTGCCCAGCTCTGGAGGAGCGGCCGGGCAAGTTCAAGCTTGCCGGCCGGCGGGCTGGCTTCCAACCAGGCGTAGGTCACGCCCTCGTGGGCGATTGGAGCTGCAACAGTCGCACTGCGCTGCCGCACGTTCGGTTCGCGAACCAGACGCAGGTCGCCGCCGCAAACCTGCGCCCACGCCAAACGCAGCCCGGTCAGGAGGTCCGACAATTGGTTCATCTATTCTTCGGTTGCCTCAAGCGCCGACTCAATCAGCGCCAACAACGCGGTCTTGCTGAAGGGCTTGGCCAGATGGGCAAAGGCGCCCAGCGCCCGGGCCTGATGAATCATCTCTTCCTCTCCAGTGGCCGAAACCACAATCACGGGTATGCCGGCCAGCTCCGGGTTTTCGCGCATCTGTTCCAGAAAGTCGAGACCGCTGACCTCTGGCATCATCAGGTCGCAGCAGACGACGTCCGGCCGCTGCTGGGCGATTGCTTCCAGCGCATTGGCCACGCTGGAGGCGAGCTGAACCTGGTAATCTTGGCTTTCCAGGATCACGGTCAACAGCCGGCGCATTGCCGGATCATCGTCAACTACCAGAATCCTGGCAGCCATCGCAGGTGATGACACCATAGTCATTCCGACTACGTCTCCGTATGGGACGAACTCATTCAACTCTTCGGGCAGACTTAGCCTCCGTTGTTACTACTCAGCCGCTCCCGCCGGATCGCCAGATCCGGCGGGAGCGGTTCTAATGTGCCATTGCCAAAGTAGTAACCCTCCGTTAATAAACCACCGGTGCCGTTCAAGGCGTCACAACTAACAGCATTCCGGCCCCACTTCAACGATGATGCCGTTATACGCCGTTAACATTACAGACGACGTTACGCTTCCTGAGGAGCCGACCAACTGTGCCCCATCAATGGGGCTTGTCCGCCTGAGATGGCGCCGAAAGCCCGACTCATCGGGCGCTGCTGTGTAGCACGGGCACTTCTGCCCGTGCGCTCGCCGGCTGACTTGCACCGTGCATTACCCGATCAGTTTGTCAAACTTCATCAGTCGTTGATTGCAGGCATTACTGCGTTGACAGCAATCCCGAAGAGCGGTTCACGCGCTGCGTAGCCTGATCAGACGACCACACGGGCCGGCACGCCGATCACCGGCACCCGGCCCGTTCATCTACCGGCCTCCAGTTCAGCGCGACCCGCATCCTGGGGACTACTCCTCCCTGAAGACGTAACCCACGCCGCGCACGGTATGAATCAGCCGCGGGTTGCTGGAATCCAGTTCGATCTTGCGCCGCAGCCACGACACGTGCACCTCAATGGTGCGCGTGTCGCCTGTGAATTCTGTCTCCCAGACCTCGAGCATCAGAAACTCACGCGTCAGAACCGCGTCCGGATGTTGCATGAACGTGGTCAGAAGCCGGCACTCCTTCGGTGTCAGGTGGTGGGTCTTGCCGTGGGCGGTCACCTCTTGCCTGGCGGGGTCTAGCACCAGATCGCCAAGCTTGATGACACCGGCGTGCCCCTTGTCGGTAGTCACACGCGCCTCATCCGACTAGTAGTGCACGGCGCGCGGGAGCGCCTTGGCCTGACCTACCCAGTCCTCTACCTGCTGCGACGTCGGCGGTCGCTTGATCCCGCTGCCGGCTGCTGCCTCACGCAGCGCCGCGTGCAGATTGGCCGGATTGCGCTGTGCCAGCTCGGGACACGTGTCCACGCCGACATCTTCCAGCAAGTGCGAATACTGCCGGCCGATCCCATGAATCCTGGACAGGTCGGCCCGGTTGACCATCTCCAGAAGGTCAGCCGATGAGATGCCGGTTGCCTCGGCCAGGTCGCGCCGGCCCTGAGGCGTGCTGGCCCGGTCCAAGAGCTGGCCGGCGTTAGTGATCCCGTGGGCCTTGAGCGTCTCCACCTGCTGCGATGTGACGCCTCGAAGTTCTGCGATACGTAGATGTGCCATGATTGACCTCCAATCTCCTCACATAGGCAACACTATGACGGTGAAACATGCTGAAGCTGATGCATCGACAGATGCCTGACTTCCCAGGATGGGCCACGGCAATCGTCGCCTCTCGATCGCCGGCCGAGAGACGACGATTGCCTCATCTGGCTACGGGATGCGGATTTTCTGATCAGGATAGATCAGGTTCGGGTCCTTGATCTGGTCCTTGTTCGCCTCAAAGATCTCCGGCCAACGATTGGCGTCGCCGTAGAGGGCTTTGGCGATCTTGCTCAGGCTATTGCCCGACTGGACCACGTAGATGCGGGGTTCCGCTGCGGCCGCAACCTCGGCCTTTCTTGCCTCGACGGCTTCCTTTTGGCGTCGGATCTGGGCGCGGATTTCTTCCTTCTTCCGCTCAGATTCCGCTCGCGCGAGCGCCTCCTCGCGAGCCTTCAATTCGCGTTCCTTCTCCGCCAGTTCGCGCTGAAGCTGCGCAGCCTTCGCCTCGGCCTGGGCTTTGGCTTGCGCCGCCTGGCGCGCTGCGGCATCCTGGGCTTGCTCTGCTTTCCGTTCCACAGTCTGCTGGACTTCCTCCGCCGCGTCCTTTGCCGTGCCGGCCCAGTCCGGTTGGTTCTCACCCTTGAGGGCGTCACCGATGCGGTCGAGCAATGACTTGCGTTCTGCCATGATGTTGTACCTCCTGCCTTTTCGAGTAACTTGAATGATCTACCACGTACTGTTCACGCCTGGAAGCAGAGAACTCATCGGGTTCGTCAACGGGGAAATCTCCTGGCCTATCCTCAGTCATCTGATCTCCCTTCTTTCCGAAAACCCCTACCTGCTGCATGGCGCCAACATTCTGGCTCATGGTAGCAGATGAATCTTACGCCTCACATTAAGGAACGGTGATTAAATAACCTTCCCATTTCCAGATCAGTGCAGCGCCGGCTGAGTAGGAGC
>JBHHTZ010000368.1:0-4633 GCA_046753605.1 Anaerolineae bacterium | reverse complement strand
CGCATGCCTGGTGGATCTGGTTCTCATTTGGATCTGATTCTCTTCTTCCCTCGCCCGCAAGGGCGTAGATCTGGTTCATTTCGAGGCGATGGCCTCTGGTGGTCTGGTCCCTCCTGTCCTCTGATGAGCGCAGACCCGTTGATCTGGTTCCCGCCGGCGTCCCCTCGTCAACACGACCGTTGCCGGCCTCCTTTGTCGGTACGACCGACGCTGACGTGACCAACCAGCGATTCCTGCGGTAACGCAAGGCCCACACCGAAAATAGTGAAGCCCAGGCCGTTGAGCGACGGTCTGGGCTTCCGTGTCATCGCCCGAGCCTAAGCCGAAGCGACACCACACCAAACATCCGGAGTGTCGGCGGCGATGGCCTGGACATTCAGTCTTTTCTGGCGGGAGTTTGAGCCGTCGACGAGAGCTACCGGATGTTCAACTGCGCACGGTGCCACCGGCAGGTAGCCATCTGCACCCTGTGCGACCGAGGCCATCGCTACTGCTCGGGCCATTGCAGGCAGCAACAGCGGGTGGCGAACGTCCGAGAAGCGGTAAGACGCTACCAGCGGACACCCCACGGCGCCCGCGGCAACGCCGCTCGCCAGAAGCAGTGGCGCATGCGGTCGGCCACGCGGTTTGTAACAACCGTAACGCATCACACTTCCCCATCTCACAGCCTCCTGCGAGAAGAGGTTCCGGTAAGAACGGATCCCCAGGAGGTCTCTGATGCGACATCGCGCCGAACACCTGTCATCGCCCACCGCATGCCGGTCACGCCGCCGACCGGTCAGACCAGCGAGACCGCTCGGCGCTGCGATTTCTGCGGCCGGCCGTGTGGTTCGTACGCCCGGTGGGAGACGCTCAGCGCGTATCGCCGCCGGATGGAACACGCCACGGGGCGATGGTGAGGACCGGATTTGATGATTCCACCCGAAACCGAAGCGGAAATCCTCCGACTCTACCACGCGGAGAAGTGGCGGATCGGCACCATCGCCCGCCAACTGGGTATCCACCACGGCGTCGTCCGGCGGGTGCTCGCCCAGGACGGTGCGCCGGTATCCAAACAGCCACGCGCCACGGAGCTGGAGCCCTTCATCCCACTGATCGTCGCGACCTGGAAGGAGTACCCCAAGCTGCCGGCCAGTCGGCTCTACGAGATGTGCTACGAACGCGGGTACAAGGGCAGCCCGCATCACTTCCGCCACATAGTCGCCCGATACCGTCCCCGGCCTGTGGCTGAGGCGTATCTTCGGGTCAAGACACTGCCCGGCGAGCAGGCCCAGGTGGACTGGGGCCACTTCGGCAAGCTGGCCGTCGGCCGGGCACAACGCCATCTGTCAGCCTTCGTGATGGTGCTCTCCTACTCGCGGCGGGTCTTCCTGCGCTTCTACCTCGGCCAACAGAGCGAGAACTTCCTACGAGGGCATGAGGCCGCGTTTGCTGATTGGGGTGGGGTCGTTCGGGTCGCGCTGTATGACAATCTCAAAAGCGCCGTGCTCGAACGTAGGGGCGATGCCATCCGCTTCAACCCGCTCCTGCTCGACTTCGCTCGACACTATCGCTTCGCCCCGCGGCCTGTCGCTGTGGCCCGAGGGAACGAGAAGGGTCGCGTCGAACGAGCAATCCAGTATATACGCCGCGCCTTCTTCCTGGGCCGGCGCTTCAAGGATGTGGTTGATCTCAACCGTCAGGCACAAACCTGGTGCGATGGACCGGCCTGCAATCGCCGCTGGGTCGAGGATGACAGCCTAACCGTCGCGGAGGCCTTCGAGAAGGAGCGCGGCCTACTCTTGCCGCTCCCGCACACACCGTTTGTCACCGACGAACGGCGTGAACTGACCGTGGGCAAGACGCCGTACATCCGCTTCGACCACAACGACTACTCGGTGCCGCACGAACTGGTGCGCAGGACCGTGGTCGTGGTGGCCAGCCTCCAGACGGTGCGCATCATGCACCGGGGCATCGTTGTGGCCGAACATGACCGTAGCTTCGACCGTCGCCGGCAGATCGAGGATCCCGAGCACATCGAACGACTCGTCGAGCATAAACGGCAAGCCCGATCACACCGTGGCATGGACCGACTCACCGCGGCCGCACCGGCCAGCCGGGACTTGCTGACCTGCCTGGCAGAGCGCGGCGCTAATCTCGGCACGGCTACCGCACGGCTGCTGCAATTGCTGGAGGAGTTCGGGAGCACCCGCCTGGAGCAGGCGATCCACGAAGCGATAGAGAAGGACATCCCGCACCATCATGCCGTACGCCAGATCCTGGAGCGGCAGCGCCGTGCGGAAGGACGAAGCCCGACATTGCCCGTGACGCTACCGGATGATCCCCGTGTACGCGACCTGACCATCCGGCCACATACGCTTGAGGGCTATGACGAATTGACCGACCCGATCGTCGAGCCACTGGGATCGGACGATCAGAGTGACCAAGGTACAGATCAAGTTAATGGCCAGGAGGAGCATGACCATGACGAGCAAACCAACCGCGACGAGTAGTCCATCACCTGATCCACTGATGGATCGCGCCCGGCGCCTCGGGCTGTACGGCCTGCTGGCTCGCTGGCAGGAGTTTGGCGATCTACCCTGGGTACGCACGCTTATCGAGTGCGAGGAGGCGGAACGCAGCCGGCGAAGCTTGGAGCGGCGCATCCGTACGTCCAAGGTCGGTCGCTTCAGGCCCATCGCCGACTTCGACTGGTCCTGGCCGAGGAAGATCGATCGACCGCTGATCGAGGAGTTGATGCAACTGGGCTTTATCGAGGAGGCGACCAACGTGATCCTGGCCGGGCCCAACGGCGTGGGCAAGTCGACGATCGCCCAGAACATCGTCCACCAGGCACTGCTGCAAGGCCACACCGTTCTGTGTGCGACAGCCAGCGCCATGCTCAACGATCTGGCTGCCCAGGACACGTCTACTGCCTTGGCGCGCAGACTGCGACGCTACGTGAACCCCGCGGTCCTGCTGATCGACGAAGTCGGGTATCTCTCCTACGACAACCGGGCTGCGGATCTGCTGTTCGAGGTCGTCAGCCGCCGGCATGAGCAGCGGCCGATCATCCTGACGACCAACAAGCCGTTTGCCGAGTGGAACGAGGTGTTCCCCAACGCCAGTTCGGTGACGGCGCTCGTCGATCGCCTGTTGCATCATGCCGAGATCGTCAAGATCGAGGGCGACTCGTATCGTGCCAAGGAAGCCAAGCAACACGCTGCCGAAAAGGCCCGCAAACGCGCGGCCAAAGGCAAGAAGGCGAAGACGCAACGCAAGAGCACACCGAAGCAAGGGTGATGTGACGCATGTGGCGGGAAGTGAGGATGCGCCACCTGCATCAAGCATGCGGTGCCGGGTAGGCGCGCCGCCGGAGTGCAAAAGACCATGAGCAAAAAGCCGAATCTCCCTCCGCCCAGACCTGATCTTGTCCGTCAACCCACTGGCCGGTTCGGCTGGCTGGAGGACCGCCTGCTTCACGACGACTGGCTGGCCCGCCTCGGCCCCGAGGGCACATCGGTCATGGTCTTGCTGGCCCTGGCCTCGGATCGCCACGGAGCATCCTTCTTCAGCCGGGAACGCATGGCCGCCAAACTCGGTATCAGTCGCCATGACGTCGACCAGACGCTGGCGCGCATGCTCGAGTGGAACCTGGTAGCCCATCGCCCATGGCGACAAGGCCACCCCGACGGCGTCTGGCAACTCTTGCCCCTACCCCGATCCGAAAAACGCAAACGCGGCGGCGAAGCCATCCGCATCGGTGAAGCCCTATCCATCGGCGACCTCTGCCGATCACTTGGCCTCGACCTGCCAGAGCGAAACACGCCCACACAAAAAACGCCTACCCCGCCGGAATCAGGCGCTTCCTGACCGCCGGCAACACGCTGGACGGTTCACAGAACCGCGCGAGCGTCAGCAATGCTGCCATCACCGGCCAGGAGATGCGTGCTCGTCCTCGCTCGATCTTGCGATCCAGGAGCTTGTCCAGCTCCAGCGTCTGCCATAGCAACAGACCCAGGTAGATGTCCCCAAAGTCGCGCGTCCGCTCGACGCGAGCGCCTCGGACAAGGACTTCGACCTTCTCGGGCACGGGGTCGGGTGGTATCGGCGCGTCGAACAAGTCCAGTTGAGTCTGCCGTGGCCGCTTGACGACGCGTCCCACGTTGGCCCAGGCCGCCCGCTCACCGGGCTCCAGCTCGCCCAGATAGGAAACGACTTGGTGTCGCGGCCCACGCTGCGTGCGGACAGACTTGACCAACGCCCAGTACGTATGGCGCTTCTCGTTCTTGCGAATCGAAATCCGTTTCAGGAACACCTGCGACCTCCTGGCCACTCCAAGATCGCAAGTAACGCAGCCCCGTTCAAGGGGGTAGGTTTTGACTACACGCCATTTGAAGACTCCGAGCCTTCACCGCCGCTCGCAACCACGGATTCTGGGCTCAAAAAAACCAAAGATTATCGAGAACTGGCCAACTTGGGCTAGTCTTGGAACACGAAAGTACCCTTTCGTGAACCCGTTTTTCGTTAGTCGGACAGACTCCTAGGAGCGTTCATTGGCAATGTTGCGACGTGTGCCGTGTTTCACGGGTCCTGCGACGAGCCGAGCCGCAGGCTTCAGCCCGCGCGATACCTCGAACGCCGTGTCGCGTCG
>JBHHTZ010000367.1:0-4645 GCA_046753605.1 Anaerolineae bacterium | reverse complement strand
TGGCCGGCCTCTTCACCCTGCACACCGCCCGCCGGCATGGCTGGCGCTACCTGCCCATCCTGCCCATCACCTTCGCCTCCATGCACCTCAGTTGGGGACTCGGCTTCCTGTGGGGACTCGTCCGCCGGCCAAGGGTGCCGGCCTTGCGTGAAGATGACGGATAAGTATCTTGTAACAATGTCAAGCTATTGACTGCGCCGTTTGTACTGAGGTGAAGTAATTTTCTTGACTTGCCCGCCGCGGTGCTTTATAATCGTGGGGAGGCGGTAAATGAACGATCCGTTCGCGGGAGAAAGATTGAGATGATGGAGGTGGATGCCATGACGCTCGTGATCGAAGCCACACCAGTCCCACTGGCCCGGGGCGCTGATGGTGTTGTACGAGTCGGCGGAACACGGGTAACACTTGACACGCTAGTATCCGCCTTTAAGGAAGGTGCAACTGCGGAAGAGATTGTGTATCGGTACCCATCCCTGCACCTCGACGATGTGTATGCCGTGATTAGCTACTATCTGTGGCATCACCAAGAGGTTGACGAGTACTTGCGTCAGCGGCAGGAGAAGGCAGAAGAGATACGCGGTCAGAATGAAGCTCGATTCGATCCAGAGGGTGTACGCGATCGTCTGCTAGCTCGCCGTGAGGGACAAGAATCTGCAACCCATGATTCGACTGGCCGCTGACGAGGATTTCAACAACAATATTGTGCGCGGCTTGCTGCGTCGAAAGCCGGATTTGGACATCGTTCGTATTCAGGACGTAGGGCTTTCGGGTGCAGATGATCCAGCGGTCCTCGAGTGGTGCGCGCGCGAGGGGCGCGTACTGCTAACCCACGATGTCTCCACGATGACACGACATGCCTACGCACGAATTGACGCCGGGCAGCCCATGCCAGGTGTATTTGAAGTCCATCAGACGCTTCCCATAGGCCGAGTCATTAAGATATCCTCTTGTTGGCGGAGTGTAGCCTCGAAGGCGAATGGGAAGGCCAGATACGCTACCTGCCGTTGTAAATCGCCTTCCGCACCCAGCCGGCGACGATTATCACGTGTGCGCAGGCTCACCCTGATCGACACCGGCACCAACGCGGGCGCGCCGGCCCCCGAATTCGAGGGCGCCCATCGCGGCCTATGAGTGGCTGCCCGGGCCATTTTTTCTCATAGTGCGCTCATCCACTCTCAACTTCGTCCGCCTCCGCGCACCTCGGTTGTGGGCTCGTCCGCCGGCCAAAGGTGCCGGCCTTTCGTGAAGATGACGGATAACTGTTGACCGCGCCGTTTGTACCATGACGCAAACACGCTCTCGCACGCGACATCAACTGGCTGCAAAGTCACCAGAACCCTCAACCCCCGTCGCCCGTCTCTGCGATGCCCTCATCGAAGCCGGCCTCCTCATCGCCATCATCGTCGCGCCCCTCTACTTCAACCCTCGCACCGAACACACCTTCGAGCCAGACAAGGCCGCCTTGCTCCGCTCCGTCATGCTGATTGCGTTTCTCGCATGGCTGATCAAACGGAGAGGGGAGAGGGGAAAGGGGAAGGAGGAAAGGGGAAAGGGGAAAATGGAAAATGGACTTCCATCTTCTCCCTTCCGTTCTCCGTTCTCCATCCCTTCGACCAGGCTCACGACAGGTCTCCAATCTCCAATCTCCAATCTCCAATCTCCTGCCCCGCTGGTCCTCCCAACCCTCCTCCTGCTCACAGCCTACCTCATCAGCACGGCGAGCTCGGTCCTGCCTCGCGTTAGCCTGTGGGGATCCTATGAACGGGGGCAGGGTTTGTATACCTTGACCACCTACATCGTCCTGTTCTTCCTCGTCCGCGAGATCCTGTCCACATCGGTCGGACGGCAGCGTCTGCTGGATGCCATTCTCTTTGTGAGCCTCCCCATCTCGGTGTATGCGGTGCTACAACACTTTGGTCTGGATCCGTTGACGTTCCAGACTGGGGGAGCCGCGGTTACGCTTCGAGCTATCGGCACGTTGGGGAACCCCATCTTCCTGGGCGCCTACCTGGCTATGGTGATTCCTGTAACGGTTCTGTGCGCGTACCAAGCATGGCAACGGATGCCTGATGGTCGTGCGAGCCCTGGAATGGCCGGCATGTACGGCGTGTTGCTACTCTTTCAATTAGCGGCCTTCTTCTTCGCCCAGAGTCGCGGGCCGGCTCTGGGGCTGGTCGCCGGGCTGGGGTACGGAGTCATCATGTGGGCTGCCAGAGGGTGGGGGCGTCGGGGCGTTGCAGTTGGAGCGGCCGTGATCCTTTTCGGAATGATCGTGATAGGCCTGCTGCCGGCCCTGGCACCTGAAACGGCGGGCCTGGGCCGGCTGGGACAGTTGATTGCTCCGACGTCGCGCACAGGCCAGCAGCGACTCCTGGCCTGGGAGGGGGCGGTAAGTCTTGCCACCGCCCAGCCGGCCCGGATGTGGGTCGGCTTCGGACCGGAGACGTTCCGCGACACAGTTGGCGCCTACTTGCCTGACCGGATGGCTGCGCTGAAACCCGACGAAGACTTCGACCGCGCACACAATGCCGTACTCGACCTGTGGGCGACTGCCGGCCTGTTGGGCGTGGCGGCCTACCTGCTGATGATCGGCGCTGTGCTCTACTATGGGCTGCGCACCCTCGGCCTGGTGCCTGGCCCCACCGATCGGTGGCGGTTCCTGGCGCTGGCACTCGCCGGCTCCCTCCTGGGTGGGCTGGCGCCGTGGTGGGGGATTGGCCGGCAGTGGATCGGTGTGGGGCTGCCCCTGGGATTGCTGGGCGGGGTGGGCGCCTTTGTGGTGTGGCAAGGGCTCAGTGCGGATCGGCAGCGGGGCGAGCTCACGGGTGACGAACTACTCGTGGTTGCCCTCCTGGCGGCCGTCGTCGGGCATGTGGTCGAAACCCTGGTGGGCATTGCCATCGTGTCTACCTACACGTTGTTCTGGATTTACGCCGCCCTCATCGCCGGGTTGGCAACGAAGGCGCAGGGCCCAGGGGCAACAGAAACGGCACGGGCTCGCTCTTCCAGGAGATCTCGCCCCCGCTCCCCCGCTCCCCTGTTCCCTGGCTCAGCCTGGGGGATCATCACCGGCGTCGTGCTGGCTCTCTTCGGATACTCGCTGTTAAGTGTTGGGGAGGGGCGCGCCGGCCTGGCGTGGGGTGTTGTCGCCAGCCTGACCCTGATTTATGGGGTGTGGTACCTGATGGTTAGCCGGCCGTCGGCGAGCGACACCCTCAACCGATACCTGGGCATCTCGGTGGGTGCGGTGTTGATTTTGCTGCTCCTGACCTGGCTGCCAGGGCCTCCGTTCGACATAACTCATCGCACCGTGGCCGTCTTTGCTTTTGTCATCATTGCGGTTTTGGCTCTCTCGGTCAGTCTGGCAGGCCTCGATCGGGTTCGGGAGGCGTATCGGGCTGCATCGCGCGGGCGGTGGAGCCTCTACGGGTTGTTGGGTGTCGCCGTGTTGGCTGCCATCTGGGTCAGCAACGTCAATCCGATTCGGGCCGACGTGTACTACAAGCAGGGGCTCGGGCTATCGGCGGCCGGCGACCTCGACAACGCGGCGCGAGCGTTCGAGGCGAGTGTGGCCTTGAACTTGCGGGAGGATCGCTATCAATCGGGCATGGGTGCGGCCTATGCTCAGATGGCTCAGGCGACAGACGCGCCGGCTCTGCGGGACAAGCGTCTCACGCAGGCTGAGGCCCATCTGCAAGCAGCCCAGCGCCTGGACCCTTTTCGGGCGGATCACCTGCGCAACCTGGGGGTACTGCACCGGCTGTGGGCGAGCTTCAGCCCACCGGAGGAGCGCGTGCCCCGCCTGCACCAGGCGTTGACTGACTACGAGCAGGCAACGGCCCGTAATCCGATCAGTGTTCGCAACTGGCGGGAGTGGGGCGAAGTCTACGCCGCGTTAGGTGAGTGGGAGGCCGCCGTTCAACACTACGACGAATCACTCCGTTTGAACGACAGTTTTGTCGAAACGTGGCTTCTCCTGGCCGAAGCTCAGCTCCATCGGGCTGACTACGCCGGCGCGCGCCAGGCCTACACCCGCGCCCTGGCCTTGGATGAGACACGGACGTTGAAGCAGCGCCGGGCGGCTGCAGCCAACTCCCCGGATGATCCGCTGCCTCACCAGGCCCTGGCCCTGGTCTACGCCGCTCTCGGTGACAGCCAGACGGCCACGGCCGAAGCGGACGCCGCCCGCCGGTTGATGGCCGAAGAGCCGGCAGATTGGCCTCGATTCTTGCAAGCAATCCGCCCAAGATAACACCTCCCCACCACTCTCCAACCTTCCATCCTCCATCTTCCAATCTCCAATCTCCAATCTCCAATCTCCAATCTCCAATCTCCACCCTCCCCCGTATCTTTTTCGCCAGGACGGCGTTATAGAGGGCGGTTCGGCACTTTGTTGGTCGTTGTTAGTCGTTGTTGGTTGTTGCAGGCCGGCAGGGAATGGCTGCCGGCAGCCGCCAGGCAGTTAATGAACCTTGAGAAAATAATCCGGTAACAGCGCACTGCTTGTCAGCCATCGCCCGCACGGGCATGAAGTGCCCGTGCTACGAAGCAGCGCCCGATGAATCGGGCTACGCCCCGTTTCCGAGCGGGAAAGCCCCATTGATGGGGCGCAGCTTCGTAGCCCGCCGACCCTTCGACGAGCTCA
>JBHHTZ010000366.1:0-4649 GCA_046753605.1 Anaerolineae bacterium | reverse complement strand
TCGCTTGATTTCGATACGCTACGCTACTCAATCGGCGCTCGCTTCGTCTCATTTGGGTACGCCCGTGCCAAAAGTGTCCGGTAGAGAAGCCGAAGGATCACCCTTCGGCGACTCAAAACCCAACCGACGAAGGTCGGTTTCGCAACGGTTGCCGCGAATTCATTCGCCAGGCGCGTAGTCGAACCATCCAGGCCAAAGGCACTGAAATCGGCGTGAAAGAGATGCTTGATCTCGCAATCGTCATCGCAAACTACAACACGCGCGACAAGTTGCGCGATTGCCTGGCGTCCATCGCCGGCAGCCAGGGCAAACTCGCCGTCGCGACATGGGTCGTTGACAACGCATCCAGCGACGGCAGCGTGGACATGGTTCGTCAGGCGTTCCCCGGCGTGAACGTGATCGCGAGTTCGGTCAACGGCGGGTTCGCTTATGCCAACAACCTGGGCCTGCGCGCCGCCGGCTTCCACCCCATCGGCGACGAGGCCCCACGCTCGGCACGCGAGATGGCCAACCTGCCGACTGCCGGCGCCACACACCCCGACCCGCCACGCTACGCCCTGCTCCTCAATCCGGACACCGTCCTCCCGCCCACAGCCCTGAGCGACATGGTCGCGTATCTGGATGGCCGGCCCGATCTCGGCGCCGCCGGCCCCAGGCTTGTTCGCGCCGATGGCAGCCTGGACCTGGCCTGCCGGCGCTCGTTTCCCACCCCCGAAGTCTCGTTCTATCGGATGGTCGGGCTAAGCCGGCTATTTCCCCGCAGCCGGCGCTTCGGGCGCTACAACCTGACATACCTGGACCCTGACCAGGAGACGGAGGTCGATTCGGTCGTCGGGGCGTTCATGATGGTACGTCGAGAGGCTATCCAGGACGCCGGCCTGCTGGATGAGCGCTTTTTCATGTACGGCGAGGACCTGGACTGGGCGCTGCGGATGAAGCAGGCCGGCTGGAAGGTCTACTACAACCCGAACGTGACAGTGCTCCACTACAAGCGGGCCGCCAGCGCGGGCAGCGAGCGCGCCAGCTTCGAGTTCTATCGCGCCATGTACCTGTTCTACGAAAAGCACTACGCGGCCGACACACCGTTCTGGCTGCATTGGCCGATCATGGCCGGCATCGCGCTGAAGGGAGGACGCCGGCTTATGTGCGAGATGGGGGGGCTTGCAAGAAGGCCGGCGGAGGTCGCGCCATGAGCCGGACACAACGCGCCCTGTTCGTCGGCTTGCAGGTCTGCCTTGACATCGTGATGATCGTGCTCGCCTTCCTGGCCGCCTATCGACTGTGGATCGCGTTTCCACTGCGGCCTGTCGTGGAGATGGCGCCCCTCAGCGATTATCTCAGAATGTTAGGCGTCCAGGTCGTCGTCACGTTGATTGTCTTTTTCTTCTACAAGCGGTATCATCGCACCCGCATCACCTCCTACTTCGATGAGCTCTCCCGCGTGTTCGCCGGCGTGTCTATCGCCATCGTCACGACGGTGGCTTTCGTCTCATTCTTCTTCAAGAACAGCGCCCTGGATGTGGACTACTCGCGGGGTATGGTGGTCTACGCCTGGGCGCTGACCATCGCGTTCGTTATGCTGGACCGAATCCTGTACGGCGTGATCGCCGGCATGCTCAGATCGCGCGGTATCGGCGAGGAGCAGGTTCTCATTGTGGGGGCCGGCGACGTAGGACAACAGATGGTTCGGCGCGCCCAGGCGTCACCCTGGCTGGGTTATGAGATTATCGGATTTGTGGACGGTGTTTCGGGGATCGATCGGGTCCAGGGCGTTCCGGTCCTGGGCAAAACCGAGGAACTGGCCGATGTTATCGAGCGCTACGGCATCACCGAAGTGATTATCGCCCGACCGGAGGCCGATCCTGGCGAATTGCTCACAATTATCGACCGCTGCCAGGACTGTCATGTGACCATCAAAGTCTTCCCCAGCGTTTTCCAGATAATGGCCTCGGAAGTACGCCTGGGGGATTTGAACGGTCTGCCGCTCCTGACGGTGCGCGACTCTGCCCTGCGTGGCTGGCGGCTCAGCCTGAAACGCGCCGTGGATGTTATCGTGGCCGGCGTGACCCTGGTGTTGCTGTCGCCGCTTTTGTTGCTCATCGCTCTGCTGATCAAGCTGGATTCGCCCGGTCCGGCCTTCTACATTCAGGAGCGCACGGGCCTGGATGCCCAACCCTTTCCCATGATCAAGTTCCGAACCATGCGCGCGGACGCCGAGGCGGAGACTGGCCCGGTGTGGGCTACTGTGGACGACCCGCGCAAGACGCAACTCGGAGCGTTTCTGCGCAAGACAAGCGTTGATGAACTACCCCAGTTCATCAATGTGCTTTTGGGAGAGATGAGCGTGGTGGGACCACGGCCGGAGCGGCCGGTGTTTGTGGCAGAGTTTCAGAAGCGGATTCCGCGCTACATGAACCGGCATCGCGAGAAGGCCGGCATCACTGGCTGGGCCCAGGTGAACGGTTTGCGGGGCGATACTTCCATCGAGGAGCGCACCAAATACGACCTCTGGTACACCGAAAACTGGTCGTTGTGGTTGGACTTCAAGATCATGCTCAAGACGGTGGTGCAGGCGATCCGCGATCCCAACGCGTACTAGTCAAAATGAGAGGAACCCCTTCCCCAGCAGCCTGATCAAGAGGGGCGTCAGATCTCCGCCGGGAGCGCCGGTTCAGGTGATCGTCTGTGGATCGGACTCGGCCACCATTGTGGTTTCCGGCGCCTCTTCTGGCTCTTCCGGTTCTTCCGCAGCGATGGGCGGCCCGAAGATCTGTTCCGTGGGCTCAGTTCCGCCTTCAGCCTCGAGGCTCTCCTCAACGTGTATGTCCTCGGCCGGCAAGTTGATATGCCCACAGTAGGGACACACCTCCCAAGCCAGCTCGTTGAGCCGGCCACATGCCTCGCAGTGCTGCTTCAACCGCGCCTGGCAAGCTGGACAGAGCAGATAGTCCGATTCAACGCGTACCCCACACGACGGGCAGACCAGGCGCTCTTCAATGTCCTGGAGCAACGCCTCCTCTGCCAGTGCCCGCTCGTAGCGCTCTGCCAGTGTCTCCTTGGGGCGCAGAATCAGATACAGGAACAGTCCCAGGACGTTGAAGACCAGGACCAGCAAGATCGACAGCAGTTGGAAGAAGACGTCATGCGTCCGCGACCGGATGTCCCGAAAGGTCCAGACAACGAGGCTTATCCAGAAGGCGGCCATGAAAGCACCGAAACAGAGAGCGGCCACCTCGAGAAACTGACTGAGTCGATCTAGAATTGCCACAAAGTCGATACTTATCTCTGGCATCAGGCAAAAATCCTTCCCATCGGCGTGATAGCGGCGGCTATTATAGCATGAAAGAGGTCCGAAGTCCACCAGGGTAATTCATTCGTCGAGTCGGTGGCCGGCTGAGCAGCAACCCCTGGAATTGACAACCTATGAAAATCGACTAAACTTCTCTCGGGGGGGAGGAGCGACGGCACTACCAGGAAGAAAATTGAAACCATCTACCTGCAACCCTCGTCTACTTATCGACCATGAAACGCCTGACCATCGTTCTTGCTGCCCTAACCCTCGCCGGCCTGGTCCTGGGCTACTGGCTGCTCGTCGCCGATCTGCCCTCGCCCGAGGCGCTGATCACGCGCTCCTCGCCGGACGCGACCAAGATCTATGACCGCAAAGGCCGGCTGCTGTTCGAGGTCCTCGACCCAAGGGCCGGCCGGCGCACCCGCGTCCCGCTGGATGAGCTGCCGGCAAACGTGCAGCAAGCGGTCATCGCCGTGGAAGACGTGAACTTCTACTCTAACCCGGGCGTGGATGTGCGCGGCATCACCCGCGCCGCGCTCCAGATGGCCCGCCAGCGCCGCATCGTTTCCGGCGGTAGCACCATCACCCAGCAACTGGCGCGCGCGGTGCTGCTGTCGCAGGAGGAACGAACCCAACGCACCTTCAGCCGCAAGCTACGCGAGTCCGTCCTGGCCCTGCGCATCACCCGCGCTTTCTCGAAGGACCAGATCCTCGAAATGTACCTCAATGAGGTCTACTTCGGCCAACTGGCCTACGGCGTCGAAGCCGCCGCCCAGACCTACTTCGGCAAGCCGGCCCGCGAGTTGGACCTGGCCGAGGCGGCGCTGCTGGCCGGCCTGATCCAGTCGCCGGCGGCCTACAACCCACTGGTGGACATCGACGCTGCCCGGCGCCGGCAGGCGGTCGCCCTCGACCTGATGGTGAAGGCCGGCTTTGTCACCCCGGAGGAGGCGGAGCTGGCTAAAGCCGAACAGCTCCACCTCACCGGCGGCAACGTGCCCCTGCGCGCGCCTCACTTCGTCACCTACGTCCGCAACCTGCTGGAGGCGAAATACGGCGCTGAACAGGTGAACCACGGCGGCCTGCACGTCACAACCACCCTTGATCTTGACCTACAGGCGCGCGCCGAGGCCATCATCCGCCGGCGCATGGCCGAACTAAACGCGCACAAGCCCGGCAAACCCGACTACAACGTCAGCGACGCCGCGCTGGTGGCCATCGACCCCCGCACCGGCGAGATTCTGGCCATGGTCGGTAGCGCCGATTACTTCAACGAGAAAATCGACGGCGCAGTCAACGTCGCCCTGGCGAACCGACAGCCCGGCTCCGCTGTCAAACCTATCACCTACGCGACCGC
>JBHHTZ010000365.1:0-4661 GCA_046753605.1 Anaerolineae bacterium | reverse complement strand
ACCTCACGGAGTAGCGGTACAATTCTTAGAGAGACAGTCCGCGTCTCATAAGCCGAACCCCCTGTCTAAGTGAGGGTGTCTGAAACTGGGTTAGACCTCCGAGGTCTACGGACGGCCTTTTCGGTAGCAAAAGTGCTGCTCTTGCAAGCAATTTGCCCGACGAAGCAGCCCCGTGAAGACCTCGGAGGTCTGGAGTCCGAATTCTCAGACACCCTCCAAGTGAGGGTGGTCACCGGCCTGAGCAAGAGGCAGTCTGCCAGAGGGCAAGTGGATCAGCCCTCCGCTTCGCTGTCCCTGCGCGCTCTGCACAGGAGCCAGCGGCCACCACAATGGAGGACGCGAGGATGTCCATACGAACGTCGATAACGAAAGCCGGCCTGGTCGTCGCGCTGCTTACCGTCGGCCTGCTTGCTGGCAACAGTCTTACGGTCTACAGTGACAGTCCGCCGATTGATGTGCATTCGGCTCTCGGCACGGCCAAAGGCCGGCCAGTCTCCGTGCCCGGTCAGCTCATCGTGGAGTTCGCGCCGGCGACCGGCCCAACGCTTCAGAGTCAGGTGTTGGAGGGCTATGGTCTCACCGTGCTTGACCGGATGGACACTGCACCGTTCGTCCTGGTGGAACTCGGCCCAGACAAAAAGCCGGAAGCGGTCGCCGAGGATCTACTCCAGCATCCGGCGGTAGCCTCGGCCGAACCCAACTACTACCGCTATGCCCACTTCACGCCCAACGACACATACTACTCGTATCAGTGGCACTTCCCCATGATTCAGATGCAGCAGGCATGGAATCAATCCACAGGGGCTGGTGCGACCGTGGCGGTAGTCGATACCGGCGTCGCCTACGAGACCTATGGCAGCTACCAGCAGGCGCCAGACCTGGCCGGCACTACCTTTGTAGCCGGATACGACTTCATCAATAACGACACGCATCCCAACGATGACAACAGTCATGGCACCCACGTGACCGGCACCATCGCCCAGACCACGAACAACAGCAAAGGTACCGCCGGCATCGCATTCGGCGCCCGGATCATGCCTGTCAAGGTGCTGGATGCCGGCGGCACCGGAACATCGTGGCAGGTGGCGCAGGGTATCCAGTGGGCCACGGACCACGGCGCCAATGTCATCAACCTGAGCCTGGGAAGCTCATCGGGTTCCAGTGTGGAGCAAGACGCGGTCCAATATGCGTACGATCATGGCGTGACCGTGGTGGCGTCGGCCGGCAATGGCGGCACCAGTTCGGTCCAATACCCGGCTGCCTACAGCGTGGTCATCTCCGTGGGTGCGGTGCGCTACGACGAGACGTTGTCCTACTACTCGGAACATGGGCCGGCGCTGGACGTGGTGGCACCGGGCGGCGACACGAGCATTGACCAGAACGGCGATGGCTATGGCGACGGTGTCCTCCAACAGACCTTCAATCCAAGTACGCAGGACCCAACCGACTTCCGGTACTACTTCTTCCAGGGCACCTCAATGGCTTCGCCCCACGTGACCGCCGCGGCCGCCCTGCTCATTGCCAAGGGTGTGGCCACAACACCCGACGAGGTTCGAACCGCTCTTGAATCGACTGCCAAGGACCTGGGGAGTCCAGGGCGAGACAACACGTACGGCTATGGCCTGATCCAGGTTGCCGACGCCCTGGACTGGAACGGTGGATCCCCCGTCTCGCCGACTCCCAGTCCAACAGGACCGACGCCCACGCCTACGGCAACAGCCGTCGCCTCGGCGACCCCGACGCCGGCCAATGATTGGGAAGCTCGCGTGGTGCAACTGATCAACAGCAACCGCGCTGACCAGGGGCTGCCGCCGCTTTCGGTTGACAGCCGGCTGGTGCAGGCCGCGCGCCGGCACAGCCAGGACATGGCAACCAACAACTTCTTCGATCACTATGGCTCGGATGGGTCCAGCCCCTTCGATCGCATTCGCGATGCCGGCTACAGCTTCCGCTCAGCCGGCGAGACCATCGCCGGCGGATATACCTCACCCGAGTCGGCTGTGAATGGCTGGATGAACAGCAGCGGCCATCGAGCCATTCTGTTGGGCAACTTCGATGAGGTCGGGGTCGGATACGTGTACAATGCCAGTTCCACCTATCGCTACTACTGGACGGCCGATTTCGCAATTCCCAGTGGCAGCAACCCGACCGCGACCCGAACCCTGACGCCGACGCGTACCAGTACGCCCACGGCAACGCCAACCGCCACGGTCAGTCCTACGCCGACGAGCACGCCTTCGCCGACTATACCGCCGACGCCGGCCATTCCCCCGGAAAACTGCGGCGACCTGGATGGCAACGACTTCGTGGATGCACATGACGTGCAGATCGCAGCCTCTGATTGGGGAAACGGGTTCGGCTCACAGGCGGACTTGAACGGGGATGGCATCGTGGACATCCGCGACATCATGATAATCGCGGCGGAGTGGGGGATGCAGTGCACGCGTAACTAGAGCTTTGATCGCCGAAGGTCTCCCGACCGAGGCGAAACGGGCTCGGTCAGGAGACCTTCGCCCAACAGAAACTGGCTGGATGGCTGAGTACTCTGCAAGCCATCCAGCCATCCAGCCATCTAGCCATCTATTCTCCGTTCGGCCAAGGCTATGGCGATGTCTGCGGCGATGCCGGCGTTGTTCTCCAGCAGCGCGATGTTGGCCCGTGTGGAGTCGCCGCCCGTCAGCTCACCGAGGCGTGCCAGCAAGAAGGGGGTCAGGTCTCTGCCCGTGACGCCCTGAGATCTGGCCTCGTGTTCAGCCTGGGCAATCACGTTGCGGATGCGTTCGGCAGGAATCTCGGCGCCGGCCGGCACGGGCGCGCCCACCAGAATCGCGCCCGGCAAACCCAACTGCCGGCCGGCTCGCACAATAGCGGCAACCTCCTGGGGTGTCTCGACGCGGGTGGTTGCCCTAAGCCCGCTGCTGCGGCTGTAGAATGCCGGGAACTCGTCGGCGCCATAGCCGATGACCGGTACGCCGTGGGTTTCGAGCCACTCGATGGTGCGCGGCAGGTCCAGGATGGCCTTGGCGCCGGCGCTCACCACCACGATGGGCGTGCGGGCCAGCGCCGGCAGGTCGGCCGAGATGTCCATCGCCTCGCCAGGGTGTACCCCACCGATGCCACCGGTGGCGAAGACGGCGATGCCGGCTCGATGAGCAGCCCAGGCGGTGGCGGCGACAGTCGTGCCGCCATCCCACTGCTGTGCCGCGGCGACGGGAAGGTCCCGCAGGCTGATCTTGTGGGTATCGGTGCTCTCTGCCAGTTGCTGGATTTCGTCGGCGGTCAACCCGACCCGGACGCGGCCGGCAATCACGCCCACCGTGGCCGGCGCCGCCCCGCGCTGGCGCACGATCTCTTCCAGCCGGCGAGCCACCTCATGGTTCGTGGGCCAGGCCAGACCGTGCGTGATCAGCGCCGATTCCAGGGCGACGACAGGCTGGCCGGCGGCCAGGGCGTCGCTGACGTTTGGTGAGGTAACAAGGGTCATGCGATTTCTCCGTGGTAACGACTCAGCGAAGCTTCGCCTCAAACCGACAAGGGGTCAACAACTTCTCACGGATGGTTACTACTCAGCCACCCTCCCGCAGGTTGCGATGCGCAATGGTTTTGCATCCGACGAACGGCCTTGAACAGCGATTCTCGGCCAGAAAGGCTCTAAACCTGCGGGAGGGTGAGTAGCTACCACGGATGGAAAAAAACACGGATAAAAACAACAGAGAAAGTCGGATTCTATCCGTGTTTCTTTCTATCCGTGAGGAAAACTTGCTCTGTTTGTAAAGAATTCCCTGTCTCAAGGAATCTAGCTAGCCATCCAGCCATCCAGCCATCCAGCCAAATCCGTGCTTAGCGGCGCATCCGGCTGACCTCAAACCCGTTGCCGATCGGCACGGTCAGGCTCTCCAATCGGGGGTGCGTGCGCACGAAGGAGTGATACGCTGCCAGTTCGGCTGGATGGGTCAGCGCGTTGTCGGATACGATGAGGCCGCCAGTCCGAAGCTGCCGCCGGTCCAGCAGCAACTGCAAGTAGTCGAGTTGCTGTTCCTTGCCGGCGTCGAAAAAGACCAGGTCGAAGGAGCCGGTCAGTTTCCTCAGCACGCGCGCTGCTTCGCCCATCCGCAGATCGACCACGTCGGACAGGCCGGCCTGGCGGAAGTTGCGGCGCGCCAGCTTCACCTTTGACGAATCGCGCTCCACGGTGGTCAACTTGCCGGCGGCGTGTTGGAGTGCTGTCGCCAGCCAGGCGCCGGAATAGCCGTTGGACGTGCCGATTTCCAGCACCCGTCGCGCGCCCATGGCCCGGATCAGGATATGGAGGAAGTGGCCGGCGTCGTGGGGCACGTTGTACATGCCCTTGTGTTCTTGAGCAAAGGTCTCCAGCTTCTCGAACAGCGCCAGGATGTCTGCCGGCAGCCGCTCATCCACCTTCAGACTGACTGCCTCGCCGCGCCCGATGGGTACGACGACCGTCTCCAGATTCGGATGAGCTTCGACTTTCTCAAGGTAGGGGGCCATGAGATCGGCGTGCGAGGTCACGTTGTCCGCGACGATGAGGCCGCCGGCCCGCACCAGGGGAAACACCAGCTCGAACTGGCCGGCGTAGTCTTCCTTCTCGGCGTCCAGGAAGGCGAAGTCGAACTGGCGGTCGTCGGGCGAGAGGCCGGCCA
>JBHHTZ010000364.1:0-4668 GCA_046753605.1 Anaerolineae bacterium | reverse complement strand
GCCAGTCGAAGGGGGCTTGTCGAAGGGTTGCCGCGAATTCATTCGCCAGGCGCGAAGGGCGTCCAGCAGAATCTGCTTGACCGGGCACGGCTTCCAGGCTAGAATTGCGGAGCGATTCGGCCCTGAAACGGATCCGTTTCACCCGCCGTCCTGGCAAGGGGGCCTTGGGAGTGCTCACCGTCTCGTAGTGAATCCGAAATCCGAAATCCGAAATCCGAATTTGTACGACCGCAGGCTCTGGCGGGTGGGGGTTGCAGTCGGCTTCTTGCTGCTCCTCCTCATCTTCTTCTGGCCGGTTGCGCTTGGCGGTCGGACGCTGGTCCCTTTCGACATCCCCTTTGCGACCGACCCGGCGTGGGCCGGCCAGGCAGCGGAACTGGGCATCGATCATTCGCAGAACGGCCTGGTGGCTGACCTGATTCTGGAGAACTACGTCTGGAAGCAGTTCATCCGCGAGAGCATCCGCGCCCGACAACTGCCGCTTTGGAATCCCTACATCTTCGCCGGCGTGCCCTTCCTGGCCGCCGGCCAGCACTCCGCCCTCTACCCGCTGAGCATCATCTACTACCTCCTGCCGCTGTGGCGCGCCTTCGGCCTGTTTACCGTGGTGCAGTTGTGGCTGGCCGGCCTGTTCATGGTGGCCTACCTGCGCGTGTTGGGAGCCGGCCGCTTCGGCGCGACGATTGCCGGCCTGACCTACATGCTCAGCGGGCTGATGCTGGTCAATGTGGTCTTCCCGATGATCATCGCTGCCATGAGCTGGCTGCCCCTGCTGTTGGCAGCCATTGAGGTGCTGATTCGCGATCAGGAGAAAGACCCGTCAACCAGTTGGCTGCCACGTGGACGCCGGCTGTTGGCGCTGTTGGCCATCGGGATCATCGTTGGCATTCAGTTCCTGGCCGGCCACGTCGAGATCAGCTACTACATCTTGCTGGTAGCGGCCTTCTACAGCGTGTGGCGGCTGGTGGGGCTGTGGCGCCGGCGTGGTTTTCGCGTCGCGGCGCAATCGGCAGTCTGGCTGGGAGGGCTGGTGGCGGTGGGCGTGGCACTGGCCGGCATCCAGCTTATCCCGCTTTACGAGCTGGTCAGGCTGAACTTTCGCCAGGGAGCCGCCGGTTTCCGCGAGGTGCTCGGCTGGGCCTATCCGAGCCGGCAGATCATCGCCTTCCTCATCCCCGATTTCTTCGGCAACCCGGCCCACCATCGCGTGTTCGACCTTTTCTCACGCCAGTGGGTCGATCTGTCCCGCTCCACCGAGTGGGGGATCAAGAACTACGTGGAAGGGACGGCCTACGTCGGGATTCTGCCGCTGGTGCTGGCCGGCCTGGCCGCACTCTTCCGGCGGGGCCGGCACGTGTGGTTCTTCGTGACGTTGGCGGTGCTGTCGCTGCTGTTCGCCTTCGGCACGCCGGCCTACGCCTTGCTGTACTACGGCCTGCCGGGCCTGAGCCAGGTACACACGCCGTTTCGGTGGGTGTTTCCGTACACGGTCAGCATCGCGGTTCTGGCAGGTCTGGGGGGGGACTGGTTGCTGAGGCAGAGGGGATCGAGAAATGGCTGGATGGCCCTTCGACAGACTCAGGACAGAGCTAGATGGCTGGATGGCTGGATGGCTCGTTGGGTAGGGTGGGGGATGGTGGTGGCAGGAGCTGCGGTGCTGGGTGGGCTGGCGTTGAGCTATGTCCGCCCCGGCGCAGCCGTCGGGCTGGCGGATCGGGTGATGCAGACGTCAGATCGGGCGGTCGGGGCTTTCGGCGATCCGCGTCTGTTTCTGAGCTATCAGGCCTGGAATCTGGGGCTGTTTGGCCTTTTCGTGCTAGGGGCCGGCGTCACGCTCGTGTTATGGCGGCGTGGGTGGCGGGTGGCCGGCGTGCCGGCCTGGCAGGCGGTGGCGCTGGTCGTGGTCATCGCCGATCTGTGGGCCATGGGGCACGATTTCTATCCGAGGGTGCCGCCGGCACTGGGCGACGCAACGCCGCCGATCGTGCAATTCCTGCAGCGGGACAAGAGCCTTTACCGCATCGCCAGCTACGGCCCCGACCACGTCCTGTGGCCCAACACGGCCATGCGCTACGGCATCAGCGACATCCGGGGCTACGACTCCATCATCCCAAAGCAGTACACCGACTACATGGCGGCGCTGGGCACGCAGGACCTGCTCCTCTACAACCGCATCGGCCCCCTCGACGACGCTGCCCTCGACTCCCCCCGCCTGGACCTGCTGAACGTCAAATACATCCTCACCACCCAGGAGATCAACCATCCCGGCTTCCAACCCGTCTTCCGCGACAACGACGTCCGCATCTACCAGCACACGAACGCTCTGCCTCGCGCTTTTCTCGTAGACGAACTGCCTACCGATGGCGATCTTAAGCTATCCAATATCCAATATCCAATATCCAATATCCACCGCACCCCCAACGAAGTCACACTCACCGTCCAGGCCGACCACCCGCAGTGGCTTGTACTCACCGACTCCTTCTTCCCCGGCTGGCGGGCCTTTGTGACGCCGGCCAACGGCGAAGAGCGCGAGGTCGAAATCAGCCGCGCCTTCGAGAACTTCCGTGCGGTGGAGGCGCCGGCCGGCCAGAGCACGGTGCGCTTCAAGTACTTCCCGATGTCGGTGAAGGTCGGGATGTACGTGAGCTTCCTGGGGATGGTGGTTCTCCTCCTGGGCTTCATCTACTGGCTGTGGACTCAGCTCTATCGTCCGTCGGTCGAAGGGGAAACGGCGCAGTTGATCGCCAAGAACAGCCTGGTGCCCATGGGCGCATCGCTGCTCAACAAGGCGGTGGATTTCGCCTTCGCCATGCTCATGCTGCGCGTCCTGGGACCGACGGACGCCGGCAAGTACTACTTCGCCATCGTGGTCATCGGCTTCGTGGACATCTTCACCAACTTCGGGCTGAACTTGCTGCTGACACGCGAGGTGGCCAAGGACAGATCCCAGGCCAACCGCTACCTGAGCAACACCGCGCTGCTGCGCCTGATTCTGTGGGTGGCGTCGATACCGCTCCTGGCGATCTACGTCTTCTTCCGGCAGTCCACCCAGCCGCTGGATACGCCGACGCTCATTACCATCGCCCTGCTGATCGTCGGGTTGATTCCCAGCAACATCTCGGCGGCGCTCAGCTCGGTGTTCACCGCTTTCGAGGAGATGGAAGTGCCGGCGGCGGTGGCGATCATCACAACGCTCCTGAAGGTGAGCCTGGGGGCGCTGGCGCTGCTGCTGGGCTACGGCTTCGTGGGGCTGGCCGGCGTGTCGGTCATCGTCAACACGATCACCGCTCTGATCTTCCTGCGTCTGGTCACGCGCCGCTTCTTCCGGCCGCGCCTGGAGTTCGACGCGCCGTTTGTGTGGGGCATGGCCGGCATCGCGGCTCCGCTGATGTTGAACCACCTGCTGCAGACGATCTTCTTCAAGATCGACGTGGTGATCCTGGACCAGTACTGGCCGGCGGCGGTGGTCGGCTGGTACTCGACGGCCTACAAGTGGATCGACGCGCTGCTCATCATCCCTGCCTACTTCACCATGGCCATTTTCCCGCTGATGAGCCGGCGGGCGGAGAGCGACCGGGCCGGCCTGATGAGCGCCTACATCATGGCGCTGCGCCTGCTCCTCATGACCGCGCTGCCCATCGCTATGGCCACGGTGTTCATCGCCGACGGACTGATTCTGGTGCTGGGTGGCTCGGAATACCTGCCCAATGGCGCTATCGCGCTGCAACTGATGATCTGGTTTCTGCCGCTGAGCTTTGTCAACGGCGTGACGCAGTACGTTCTCATCGCTATCGACCAGCAGCGCTGGATCACGGTGAGCTTTGTCATCGCCACCAGCTTCAACCTGCTGGCCAACCTCCTGCTGATTCCCCGCTTCGGCTACCCGGCCGCCGCGCTGATCACCATCGCGTCGGAGGTGGTGCTGTTTATCCCGTTCTACATCTCGATTCGGGAGCATCTGGAGCCACTTCCGCTGCTGCGCCTGGCGTGGAGGCCGGCCACCGCCGCCGCGCTGCTGGGCGGCACGCTGTGGCTGCTGCGTGCTCTGCCGGCCCTGGTGGCCCTGGCGCCGGCCGGCGTCGTGTACGTGACGGCGCTGGTGCTGCTGGGCGCTTTCACGGCCGAGGACCGGGCGCTGGCGCGCCGGCTGGTGCCGGGCAGGGTGCGGAGCCGGATGGGGTTCGGTTGATCTGTGGTTCTCCGCCCGACCGGTGATGGGTGGTTGCAGTCTCCCGCTGTGTGTGATAGAATACAACTATCCGGCGAGTGGAGACACCTGGCCCGTGAGAACACGGATTTCTCGGATGGACGGATCGGTGTTGCGCGGCCTGCCGATCCGTTCATCCGAGAAATCCGTGTTCTGGAGGGGCGATGGTCAACGAAACCAGACCAACCTACAAACCCGACATCGACTTCGAGAAAGAGCTCTTCGAGGCGGCCGTCAACCTGCGCGGTACGGTCGTGCCGGCTTTCTGAGCAAGGGTGCCGAGGTGCAGGGGTGCAGGGGAGAAAGATCCGTGCTCGCCGAAAGGTGTACATTTCTCCCCTGCTCTTCCGCTCCCGTGCTCCCTGGCACAGACGGGCAGGAGCGCATCGATACGACGCTGCGCCTGGGCCGCATGAACCTGATCCTCCACGGTCTGGACGCGGACATCCGGCTGGGCAACT
>JBHHTZ010000363.1:0-4672 GCA_046753605.1 Anaerolineae bacterium | reverse complement strand
CCTTTGTCAGAGTCTTGACACGCTGCGGAGGCTCCTGTATAATGCCGCCATCCCCGACCGAATAACCCAACACGGAGGAGGAGAGATGTCTGCCAGGTTCAGGCCAATACTGCGCACCGTAATACTGGTTGCTCTGATCCCCTTGTTGCTGCCCATCGCAGGGGGCAGCGCATCCGGGCCTGAAGAGTTGCGCCCGCCCCAGGAGCCGGCGCCCACAGCGCCCGGTCCAACCGATGCGACGTTGATTGACCAATTGCAGCAGGCAACCCAGGGTCAGGCAAGCGTCTCCTACCACGCGCGGACCGGAAAGGTCCGCTTCATCGGCTCCAATCTGGATCACCCCATCCGCCAACCCGCGAAACTGCTGGAGGCAGCCACGGCCGAAGATGCTGCACGCCACTTCCTGGTCACATACGGCCAGCTTTTCGGTTTGACCGACCAGGCACGGGAACTCACTTTGATGCGCACTCGTGGGGTTGACCGAGGTCGATCCTTTGTGCGCTTCCAGCAGGTCTATCGGGACATACCGGTCCTGGGCGGCGAACTGATCGTCCAATTGGATGCTGATCGGAACATCATCTCAGCAAACGGGGAAGTGCTCCCCAACCTGGCGCTGGATAGCACACCCAGGCTGGATGCTGCCGCTGCCCGGGAGACGGCGCTGGGGTTTGTGGCCAAAAGCTACAGGCTCAGCAACCACGAGCTCACCACCAGCGAACCTGAGCTGTGGATCTACAATCCGATCCTGTTGAAGCCGGGTCCCAGCCTCAGTTCCCTGGTCTGGCGCATGGATGTGTATGCCAGGGATTTGAGGCCGATTGACGAGTTGGTCCTGGTAGACGCCCAATCCGGCGCGGTGGTCCTACACTTCAACCAGATCGCTGCCGGCAAGAACCGCGTGGTCTACGACAACAACAACGACCCACAGGCCGGCCTGCCCGGCAACGGCCCCGTTCGCACAGAGGGGCAGCCGCCGACAGGCAACGCCGACGTGGACAAGGCCTACGACTATGCCGGCGACACCTACGACTTCTACCTCAACATGCACGGTCGGGATAGTCTCGACAACCACGGCATGACCCTGGTCTCCACCGTGCGCTATTGTGAGTCTGATGAAGAGTGTCCCCTCCAGAATGCCTTCTGGTCCCCGGAGCATCAGCAGATGGTCTACGGCCAGGGCGAGCCCCTGGCCGACGACACGGTGGCGCATGAGTTGACCCACGGCGTCACCAACCTGGAGTCGAACCTGTTCTATTACATGCAGTCCGGGGCCATGAACGAGTCCCTCTCGGACATCTGGGGCGAGTTCGTGGACCTGACTAACGGCCAGGGCAACGATACGCCAGGCGTACGGTGGCTCCTGTTTGAAGACAACCCCGAGGGCGCCGGCCGCAACATGAAGGACCCCGCGAATCCGCCGAACCCGTGCGCCGAGCTGGGGGATCCAGATTGCAATGTCCGCCAGCCAGACAAGATGACTGGCTCTCCCCACTACTACTGCGGCGAGGGCGACAACGGGGGTGTCCACATCAACAGCGGAATCGGCAACAAGGCGACCTACCTCATGGTGGACGGCGGCGCCTTCAATGGCTATTCCATCACCGGCATCGGGATCGAGAAAGCTGCCAAGATCTTCTACGAAGTTCAGACCAACCTGCTCACCTCAGCCGCCGACTACAACGATCTGTACGACGGCCTGCAGCAGGCCTGCACTGACCTCATCGGCACGAGCGGCATCACTCCGTTCGATTGCCAGCAGGTGCGGAGAGCCGCCGGCGCCACCGAGATGAACCAGCAGCCAGCAGCGTGCCCCGCCATCGAGTCGCCTCTGTGTCCCGTTGGCCAGTCGCCTGTCAATCTGTTCTTCGATAACCTGGAGGCAGGCGCCGACAACTGGCGCGTAGGCCGAGAAGTGGGGAACGGTGAATGGTTGTGGGACAACAGTTATGCCACAAGCGGGACCCACCATTTGTGGGGCGATGACATTGGCGCTATCAGTGACCACTACGTGTACATGAACTCCGACGTGGCCCTGCCGGCTGGCAGCACGCCATTTCTCCACTTCAATCACGCGTACGCCTTTGAGGACGACGCGGGTGGGACGTACGATGGTGGCGTGGTCGAGTACACCACCAGCGGGGGCGCGTCGTGGACCGACGGCGGCTCGCTGTTCGCCAATAATGGCTACAATGGCGCCATTGACACGCGGCTCGACAACCCACTGGGCGGCCGGCCGGCCTTCGTCAGCGAGAGCAACGGCTATATGTCCAGCCGGCTGAACCTGAGCTCGCTGGCCGGGCAGAACGTGCGCTTTCGCTTCCGCATCGGCGCCGATAAGGATGGAGACGCCGACGGCTGGTTCATCGACGATGTCCGAGTCTATACTTGTGCTGCCTCCGGGTCCGGGAGCAGAGTTTACCTGCCGGTCGTAGTCAGAAACTACGCCGCCCCGGTGCATCCGACGCCCACGCCAACGCTGCCTGGATCCACACCCACCTCGCCGGCGCCGGAGCCGACCGCCACGACAGCGCCTGGGGTCGTGTGTGAGGAATATATCAGCAACAACGGTTTCGAGGAGGGCTTTGCTGGATGGACTTTGTCTGCAAATGTAGAGCGCAGCGACCACGCCTACCAGGGCGATAGTTCGGCCTGGCTGGGCGGTTATGACAACGCTGAGGACTGGCTGGGCCAGGAAGGGCTCTCCTTCCCCCCTGACATCATTGCGGCCCGGCTAACCTTCTTCATGGACCTGACAACGAACGAGGATCCCAATGTCAACGTAGCATACGATGATTTCTGCGTCGGCATTTGGCCTATTGGCACCCCCACCGGAAATGCCCTTATCTCGATGGGCTGTCGGACTAACCTGGATGCCACCGACGATTGGACGGGCCTGTTCTACGACTTCACGCCGGCAGACCTGAACCTCCTGGAGAACAGGACCCGCAGCCTGTGGTTCCGCGTCCGGACCGACAACAAATTCTTCACCTCTGTGTTCCTCGACGAGGTGAGCCTGCAAGTCTGCACAGAAGGAGGGTAGACGGGAACTGAGAGGGACGGTAGTCGAGTTCTCAGTCGAAGCGTAGCTACCCAGCCACCCTTGCGAAGGTTTCGAATAGCCTTGCCAATAGAGCGAGTCTCGGCTTGCGAGGACACTGCCGGTCCAGAATCTGCTCGTGAACCCCTGGGCCGGGGCAGGCCTTCGCAAGGGTTCTATGCCTGGGTAGTCAAGTCGAAGCACGGATTCTGCGGGGGCGTGACAGTGATCCGTTTGTCTGGAGCCTCCGCCCGGCGAGAGCCACTGATAGCCATTGGCTCTCGCTGCTTCTTGTCACAGCAGATTTCTTTCTATGCGAATTCTTTGGAAGATTCTCCGATATCTCAAGCCGTACTGGCCCCAGGCCGGCGCTGCCTACGCCTGTCTTCTGGCCGTTAACGCGCTCAACCTGGTCGTTCCGTGGATCATCAAGTGGGTCATCGACTTCGGACTGGCGGACACCACGTTGCGGGAAGGTGCAGGGTTGTCAGCCGCCGGCAACACCTGGATTAGCCGGCTGCTGGGCCGGGTAGTCAGCGGCAATCCGGGCGAGAACCAACAGCAATTCCTGCTGGCGGCCGCCGGCGCCATCTTGATCATCGCCGTGATACGCGCCGCGTTTTCCTTCGCGCAGCGCTATCTCAGCGAATGGCTCTCATATCGCATCGCCTTCGACCTGCGCAACGAACTGTACAACCACATCCAGCGCCTCCCCTTTTCCTTCCACGACGAGACCAAAACCGGCGATCTTATGGCCCGCGCCACGGCCGACGCCGATCAGATTCAGCGCTTCACCGGCATGGGGCTGATGGACATGGTCAACGTGATCGTCCTGGCAGTCGCCACAGTGGTCATCCTGTTCAGCGTGAATGTGCGCCTGGCGGCCATCGCATTGCTGCCCGTGCCGGCGCTTCTGGCGGCCACCATCCGATTTGGCGCCTTTGTGCGACCCCGCTTCAAACGGGTCCAGGAACAACTGGGCGTCATGAGCACCACCATCCAGGAGAACCTGACCGGCGTCCGGGTGGTGAAGGCGTTTGCGCGGGAACCGTACGAAATGGGCCGGTTTCGCGTCCAGAACCAGGAGTTCATGCAGCGCCGCATCTGGGTGATTCACAGTTGGGCCAACAACTTCCCGCTGATGAACTTCATCATCGGCATGAGCACGGCGCTGATTCTGTGGTTCGGCGGTCGGATGGTGATGACCAACAAGATCACTCTCGGCACGCTGGTGGCCTTCAACGGCTACCTGGTCATGCTGGCCCTGCCCATTCAGCGCCTGGGGTTCCAGGTGACGCTGCTGACCCAGGCCATGGCCAGCGGTGAGCGCGTGTTCGAAATCCTCGACACCCCCTCCGAGATACACCAGCGGCCCGACGCCACCGTCCTGCCGCCGGTTGAAGGCCGGGTGACGTTTGACGACGTGTGGTTTGGCTACGGCGATCGCGCTATCCTGCGCGGCGTCAGCTTCACGGCTGCGCCCAATCAGAAGATTGCCCTGATAGGTCTGACGGGCGCCGGCAAGAGCACCATCGTCAACCTGATCCCCCGCTTCTACGACGTAGATGGCGGTCGGGTGTTGATCGACAGCTACGACGTGCGGGATGTAACGCTCGACTCGCTGCGGTCGCAGAT
>JBHHTZ010000362.1:0-4681 GCA_046753605.1 Anaerolineae bacterium | reverse complement strand
AGTGCACCCGACGCAGGGCATCGCCGGGTACGTACGAACGCACGCCGCCGGCATCGGTTGTGTCCGCCAGAGCGCGCTCGTGGCGCCGGGCTGCGCCGGCGGCCTCACCGCGCGGCAGCTCGATACCCGGCAGATGGGCCACCCGTGGATAGACCACGAAGCTGGTGACCTGCGGGTACGCCAGCGTCACCCGAAACAGGCCGAAGGGGTCGCTCATCTGCACACTCCACGGTCCCAGGCTGAAGACGCCACGCTGTCGGCACAATCCCTCGACCCGCCAGCGCGTGGTTGCCCCGCCGCCGGCTGCGGTGACGATGGAAGCCCGATAGCCGGGCAAGGTCGAATGATCCTGAATTTCGACCCACAGCGCCGGCACCGGTGTCAGATTCGTGAGGGTGAACTGTTCTTCCAGCAAGTCGCCCACCTGGGCCCAGCCGTAGCGGCGCTTTCGTTCCACCGTGACACCTTTTGCCAGTTGCCTGGCCCACCAGTAGGCTATGCCCAGGGCAAGTGTCAGCGCAGCAGTCATCGCAGTCCAGGCCCGCGAGGTGCTGAACAGCATGAACAGCATGCTGCCTGCCCAGAGGGCGATGAAGGTGCGGTTCTCCAGGTGAATGTTCCCGTTCATGGTTCTGTACGCTGACTACCAGACTCGCAGATCAAAGCGATTATACTATCAATGAGGACCAGTGATCAGTCATCAGTCATCAGTCATCAGTCATCAGTTGCGAAGATGCACGTGACTGATTACTGATGACTGATCACTGATCACTGACTAATTGGGTGGTTCCCAGGAAGTGTACATCATTTTCCCTGTGGTGTCATGTGTGCACACTGTGTGGTAGATATGCAGAATAACATTCGGAGTTCGTAGCAGTGACTTATGAAGATTAACAGCTTAATCTGGTAATGTCTCGCCACACGAGATTCATCTCGCCGACGTCGCTCGCCCGCCGATGAAGTCGGCGGGCTACAAAGCGGTGCCCCATCAATGGGGCTTGTCTGCCCGAAATGGCGCCGAAAGCCCGATTCATCGGGCGCTGCTGTGTAGCACGGGCACTTCATGCCCGTGCGGGCGCCGGCTGAGAAGCAACGGGCCGTTACCCGATTATTTCCTCAATCTTCATAAGTCGTTACTACGACCACGAAATATGATCTGGCAGTCTGTAGCGAGGAGGAGCGATACGTGAGCCAAACTTACGATCTTGTAATCGTTGGTGGTGGCTCGGCCGGCCTGACCGCAGCCGGCTTTGCTGTGCAACTGGGTGCGCGGGTCGCGCTGGTCGAGAAGCACCGCATCGGCGGTGACTGCACCTGGACCGGCTGCGTGCCCAGCAAGACGCTGCTCAAAGCCGCCAAAGTCGCCTACGAGATGCGTACGGCTGACCGCCACGGCCTGACTCCGTCAGAGCCTGTCGTAGACTTATGGCGGATCATGGACCATGTGCGTGATGTCATTTCCGGCGTCTACCAGCAGGAATCGCCGGAGGCACTGCGCGAGGCCGGCATCGACGTGTACCTGGATACCGCCCGGTTTCTCGATCCCCACACCCTGGTCGTCGGCGACACTACACTCACAGCGCGGCGCGTTCTGCTGGCCACGGGAGCCCATCCCTTCGTGCCGCCCATAGCCGGCCTGGATGGCGTGGACTACCTTACCTACGAAAGTGTCTGGGATTTGGAGGTTTTACCAGAGCACCTGATTGTGGTCGGCGCCGGCCCCATCGGCTGCGAGCTGGCCCAGGCCTTCCGGCGGCTGGGCGCACGCGTGACGCTGGTGGAGGCGCTGCGTCGCGTGTTGCCGCTGGAAGACCCGCAAGCCTCACGCGTGTTGGCCGAAGTATTCGAGGCCGAAGGAATCGTATTGCGACTGAACGCGATGGCCGAACGCGCCTGGCAGGACAGCGACGGGATCCACCTGGTCGCCGGCGGCGAGGACTCGGTGGGCGACGCGCTGCTGGTGGCCATCGGACGCCGGCCCAACGTGGACGGCCTGGACCTGGAGCGGGCCGACGTGGCCTACACGGCCAACGGCATCCAGGTGGACGACTACCTGCGCACCACTCAGAGGCACATCTACGCCGCCGGCGACTGTACCGGCGGCTTCCAATTCACACACTACGCCGGCTGGCAGGCTTTCATGGCCGCCCGCAACGCCCTGTTGCCCGGCTCGTCCACAGGTGTCACCGACCGCGTACCCTGGGCCACCTTCACCGATCCCGAAGTGGCCCACGTCGGCCTGAACGAGGAGCAGGCGCGGGAGCGGTTCGGCGATGCGGTGATGATCTGCGAATGGCCGATGGCGCAGGTGGACCGGGCAGTGGCTGAGGGAGACACCGCCGGCTTCATCAAGCTGGTGCACAAACAGGACGGCACGCTACTGGGCGCGACCATCGTCGCCGGGCGAGCGGGCGAGATGATCCACGAGTGGGTGGTGGCGCTGGAGCGCGGCCTTAAAGTGGGGGACATGGCCGGCATCATCCACGTGTATCCCACCTACTCCACCGGCGCCATGCAGGCCGCGGCCGCCATCCGCGTGGCGAACTTGCTGAGCGGCACGTCGGGGCGGGTGATTCGCGGGCTGGGCCGGCTGGTTCGGTAAGACAGTGAGTTCCTCTGAGTTGCTGAAGGGAACTCGGGGGAATTCAGGGGAACTCAGAGGAACTCTGGGAGTTATCCCATGAGTGGTAGGTGAATATAGAAAGGATCCCATCGTGAACATCAGTCCATTACTTCCTTCCGATCGCATACCGGAGAAACAAGATGCTGACTACGTCTTCTACGAGCTGACCCGAAGCATCTGCCCGGAGTGCCGGCGGGTGATCGATGCCAAGGTGCTGCTGCGCGACAACAAGGTGTACATGCGCAAACGCTGTCCCGATCATGGCGATTTTGAAGCTCTCATCTATGGCGATGCCCAGGCGTACACCCGTTCAGTCAAGTTCAACAAGCCAGGCTCCGTTCCCCTCAAGTTCTCCACCAAAATCGAGCACGGCTGTCCACATGACTGCGGGCTGTGTCCCGATCACCAGCAGCACGCCTGTCTGGGAATCATCGAGGTGAACAGCGCGTGCAACATGGACTGCCCGCTCTGCTTCGCCGACGCCGGCGCCGGCTTCAACCTCACCCTGGAGGAGGTAGAGAGCATCCTGGATCGGTTTGTGGAGACCGAAGGTCATCCCGAAGTGGTGCAGTTCTCCGGTGGCGAGCCGTCCATCCACCCCCAGATCATCCCGATGTTACGGGCAGCCAGGGCACGCCCCATTCGCCACGTGATGCTCAACACTAACGGCCGGCGCATCGCCCACGACGACGGCTTTCTGGCTGAACTGGCTGACATCCAGCCGGCGATCTACTTCCAGTTCGACGGCTTCGAGTCGGAGACCTACCGCGTCCTGCGTGGCGAGGCGGACATCCTGCCGGAGAAACTACGCGCCCTGGATCGGCTGGCCGAGGCCGGCTGTTCCGTGATTCTGGTGCCGGCGGTTGAGCGCGGCGTCAACGCGCACGAGGTGGGCCGTATCGTCCGGTTCGGCCTGGATCATCCGGCGGTTCGGGGTATCAATTTCCAGCCGGCCTTCCACGCCGGCCGGCACGGTCAACACAACGCCCTGGAGCGCATGACCAATCCCGACGTCATCCAGTTGATTCAGGCGCAGACGGACGGATTGTTCATGGTGGAGGACTTCGTCCCGGTTCCGTGCTGCTTCCCCACCTGCAACTCCGTCACCTATGCCTACGTTGAGAATGGCACTGTCTTGCCCCTGCCGCGCGTCCTCGATGTGGAGGACTATCTCGATTACATCTCGAATCGCGTCCTGCCCGACCTGGGCGCCGAGATCAAGCTGGCTCTGGAAGGACTCTGGTCCTCGTCAGCGGTGCCCGGCTCGGATAAGGCGGCACGGGAGTTCGCGCTGTCCTGTGCGGCCTGCGGATTGCCCGACGGCCTGGATCTGGATGGCATCGCCGATCGCATGTTCATGGTGATGCTGCAAGACTTCCTGGACCCCTGGACGTTCAACCAGAAGAATCTGATGAAGTGCTGCAAGGAGATTCTACTGCCGGACGGCAAACAGATTCCCTTCTGTGCCTACAACACCGTCGGCTACCGCGAGCAGGCGCGAGTGCAGCTTGCCGCTCGCGAGCGCGCACGCCACCGCGCCAGGCACGCCGGCGTTGTATTCGATCCCCCGCCGCTGACGTTCACGTTCTCGTCGTTTGGCGAAGGTCTCTCGTCGTTCGGCGAAGGTCTCCCGACCGAGCCGGGCGAGCGGCGGTCGGGAGACCTTGCTCAACAGTGGCAGGGATAAGCGGTCAAGAAGAGATGGATAAGCACCCTGAGTAGGCCGAGACGAAGTCGAAGGCCGTATCGAAGGGTGCGGGTTTGGGCAGGCACTACTCTCCGATAAGCCGCACCCTTCGATACGACCTTTGCTACGCTCAGGTCTACTCAGGATGCTCTGTAGAGGTCACTACTCAGGCTAATAACGCGAGCACCCTGAGTAGCTGCGAACGTAGTGAAGCAGCGTATCGAAGGGTGCGGGTTGGCGTACGATTCGTCGGGCTAGGCCGCACCCTTCGATACGACCTTTGCTACGCTCAGGTCTACTCAGGATGCTCTGTAGAGGTCACTACTCAGGCTAATAACGCGAGCACCCTGAGTAGCTGCGAACGTAGTGAA
>JBHHTZ010000361.1:0-4708 GCA_046753605.1 Anaerolineae bacterium | reverse complement strand
TATTTTCTCAAGGTTCATAAACCACCGGCGGACTGTCTGTCAGCAGAATTCTACCATGAGACATGACCGGCCTGCAAGCCAGAACCACGGATCAGCAGAAACGCCCGGATTTCACCTCAATCCCATCCGCGCCTTTCCGTTGATCCGTGGCTCTGAACCTCCAACGCGCTGCTCTGCCCGCACGCCGGCAGCGTAAACGTGAACACCGCGCCACCACCCTCCCGGTTCGCCGCCCAAATCCGGCCGCCGTGCCCCTCCACAATATGTTTCGCGATGGCCAGGCCGAGGCCCGTGCCCTCGCCGGCCTTGCGCGACGGATCGACCTTGTACAACCGCTCGAAAATCCGGGGAAGATGATACGGCGGGATGCCTGGCCCCGTGTCCAGCACGCTCACCGCGATCCACTCGCCGCGAGGATGGTCCGCCGGCAAGGCCGGTGGCAGAGAAGCGCCCGCCTCTTCCGACGTCACCTGCACTGCCTGACTCCTGACCCAGACGCGACCGCCGGCCGGCGTGAACTTGATGGCATTGTGGAGCAGGTTGGTCAGCACGCGCTCCACCTTCTCGGCGTCCGCCAGGGCGCACATCTCCGCCGGCGCCTCGTTCTCCAGGCTCATCTCCTTGCGCTCTGCCTGGGGTCCCAGCCGGCTCATCACCCCATCCACCAGACCGGAGATCAGGGTCTCGGTCATGCGGATCGGCGCACGCCCCGACTCGATCTCCGACAGGTCGAACAGCTCCTGGGTCAGTTGCTCCAGCGTGTCCACCTGGGTCTCGATCCTGGTCAGCAGCCGGCGTCCCATCTCTGGGTCCTCTAGCCCCCCACCGAGCAGGGTCTCCACCAGCAGCTTGATGGAGGTCAGTGGAGTCCGTAACTCGTGGGAGATGTTGGACACAAAGTCACGCCGCGCGCGGGCGAGCCGGCCCAGCTCCGTCAGGTCCTGCAACGAGACCGCCGCCCCCAGCCCCTCGACCGGCACAGTCCGCACGCGCAGCACGTGGTCATCGGCCGCGAGCTGGCGCGACAGCGTATTCCCGCTGGCCAGGGTATCCATGACGATTTGATGAACCTCGTGACTCCGCGTCGTCTCGACAACGGTGCGACCCGCCTCACCGCCAAACATGGTTCGCGCGACGGCGTTCATGGCGGTCACGCGACGCTGGTGATCGACCAGCAGAAGTGCTTCGGGCGACGCGTCAGCCAGGGCCTCGAGTGACGCCTGGGCGCCGTGGCATTCGTCCCGCAGGTTGACAGCGTCGCGCTCCAGTCGTGCAATGCGGTACTCGTCCAGCCGGATTCGCCGGCGCAGAACGCGCACCCACCACAGCAGGGCGAGAAGCACCGCAGCGAAGAGAAGCCAATTGACGACAGCAGGCATCAAGGCAGTCCCGTCAGAGGAATTGCGTATTGCGTACTGCGTATTGCGTATCTCTTCATTGCGAAACGCACCTCACGCAATACGCAATACGCAGTACCAAACACCATCAAACCCCCGCTCACTCCCTACTCACCCTCAAACCGATACCCCACGCCGCGCACCGTCGCGATCAGTGCTGGCCTCGACGGGTCTTTTTCGATCTTTTCGCGCAGCCAGCGGATGTGTACGTCAACGGTTCGGCTGTCGCCGAGATAGTCGTAACCCCAGACTTTGGTGAGGAGCAAATCACGTGAGAGGACAGCGCCGGCATTACGCATGAGCGCTGCCAACAGATCGAACTCCTTCGGGGTGAGAGAGACTTCCTGGTCGCCCAGCGTAGCGCGGCGGGCGATGAGGTCCAGCCGGAGGTCGCCCGATTCGAGCACGTCTTGCCGGCGGGTGGCCGGCGCGCGGCGGAGCACTGCGCGCACCCGCGCCAGCAGTTCGCCCAGGCTGAACGGCTTAACCACATAGTCATCGGCGCCCGTCTCCAGCCCGACGATTCGATCCATCTCGCCGGTACGAGCGGTCAGCATGATGACGGGTGTCTCTTTCTCCCGGCGGATCGCACGGCAGACGGAGAGACCGTCGAGTTCGGGCAACATCAAATCCAGGATGATGAGATCTGGCTTGTCGCGGCGCGCCACGTCCAGCGCTTCCAGACCGTCGGAGGCAGTAATCACCTGGTAGCCTTCTCTCTCGAGATTGTATTGCAACGTCTCGCGGATCGTTGCCTCATCGTCCACCACGAGGATTTTTGTCATCCCGGTCTCCAATCAGGGCCGAAGCTGTTCCCGCCTTGCGCGCTTGGTTCGAGCGTTTCCGTCCGAAAGAGTATACCACACGGGCCTATCCTCAGCAAGAGCACCAACCCGCAGTTTGCACACGCCGTGCTTGTCTGATACAATACCATATACTGCGTCTGTCGAACTGCGGATACCCGGCATCCTGGCAACACAGGCCATACGTCCCCGAGCTGCCGGCGGCCCCAGTCGTGAGGTAGATGAAGCATGGAAATCGAGGCGAAATTTGCCCTACCAGATATGGATGCGTTCAAGCGCCTGCAGACGCTTGACATGCTCGCCGGCTTCGCACTCTCCGAGGTGCAGGTCAGGCAGGTCCACGACACGTTCCTGGACACGGCAGACCGCCAGATCCTCGCCGCCGGCCACGTCTGCCGCCGGCGAGAGCAGGACGGGGAAGTTGTGATGAGCCTGAAGCGGTTCACATCGACCGATGGGGCCATCCATCGCCGCGAGGAACTGCAGGAAACGCTGCCAGCGTACCGGCCGCCGGCGGAGTGGCCGGCCGGCCCACTGCGCGAAAAGGTCCTCGAGCTGATCGGCGATGCCCCCCTGATCCCCCTGTTCGACCTGCAACAGACACGCATCGTCCGCCCCCTGACCCGTGGACAACGGCTGGTGGCCGAACTGAGCCTGGACAGGGTGACCATGACCGGGGCCGACCGGCGGCAGGCCTATTCTGAACTGGAGGTGGAGCTGGCCGAGGAGGGTACCGAGCACGATCTGGCGACCATCGTCGCTCACCTGGAGGTAGAATGGGCCTTGCGACCGGAGCCTCGATCGAAGTTTGAGCGCGCGCTGGGATTTTTCGAGGAGGCCTCGCGCGAAGCCCAGAATCAGGCTGATGCCGACGCCCTTGAACTGCCGGAACCCGAGCAGCCGGCTCCGCCACCGCAGGCGGGACCTGGGCCGGACGCCAAGCCCCCAACCGAGCCTGCCCAGGTTGCGGCGACCGCCGGCGGCCCCCCCGTCGTTCAAGCACCAGAAACCCCATCTGATCAGACTATCGAACCCCCGTTGTCCAGACCCCCCAAGACGCCCGGCCTGGAACCAGACGACTCCATGGCCGAAGCCGCTCGCAAGACCTTCTACGTCCATTTTCAACGCATGGCATATCACGAACCGGGCACTCGCCTGGGCGAGGACATCGAGGAATTGCACGACATGCGGGTGGCCACTCGACGGATGCGGGCCGCCGTGCCAGTTTTTGGCGACTACCTGGACCCGAAGCAGATGAAACCCTACATCAGAGGGCTGCGACGTACCGGTCGCGCGTTGGGCGCCGTGCGCGACCTGGATGTATTCGGCGAAAAGATGCAGGCCTACCTCGACACGCTCCCTGCGGAGCAGCAGGGCGCGCTGGACCCGCTGCTGGCGGTGTGGGCGGCCGAGCGCGAAGCGGCGCGGGAACGGATGCTGACGTATCTGGACAGCGATCGCTATCGCCGGTTCAAAGAACGGTTCGGCGAGTTTCTGCAATATCCGGGGGCCGGCGCACTACCCGTGATGTCGGAGGCCGGCGAGCCACGGCCTCACCGATTGCGGCATGTGGTCCCGATAGTCGTGTACGACCGCCTGGCGCACGTGCGGGCCTACGATGAGTGGGTGGCCGGGTCGAATGTGCCGCTGGGGCGTCTACACCAGCTTCGCATCGCTGTCAAGCGGCTGCGCTACACGCTGGAATTCTTTCAGGAAGTACTCGGACCGGAAGCCGGGGACGTGATCGATGAGTGCAAAACGTTGCAGGATCACCTGGGCGATCTCCAGGATGCCGGCGTGGCCTCGAACCTGTTGCGCGATTTTCTGACGTGGGGGACCTGGGGCCACAAAGAGGGCAAGAAAGTGTCGCTGCCGGCCGCGCCCGTTGTTGCGCCCGGCGTGGCTGCCTACCTTGCCGCCAAGCAGAGCGAAATCCAACATCTGGCAAGCACCTTCCCCGACGCATGGGCGCGCTTCCAGAGTCCGGCGTTTAGCCGGTCCGTGGCGGCGGCGGTGGAGGTGTTGTAAAGAAGGGAATCTTGCCATGAGACTCTACTTCCTCCGCCATGGGCTGGCGGACCGCAGCGAGTGGTACGGGCCTGACTTTGAGCGCCCGCTGACCCACAAAGGCAAGACGCGCATGGTCCGCGAAGCCCAGACCATCGCCGACCTGGACCTGAACCTGGACCTGATCATCACCAGCCCACTCGCCCGCGCCTATCAGACCGCCGAGATCGTGGCCGACGAACTGGGTATGCTGGACCAGCTTGTGGAAGACGAGCGGCTGACACCCGGCTTCGGGCCGGGCGATTTGCCCGAGATTCTGCAAGAGTACCCGGACACAACCGAACTCATGCTGGTCGGCCACGAGCCGGACTTCAGCGAGACTATCGGTTACCTGATTGGCGGCGGCGAGGTAACGTGCAAGAAAGGCAGCCTGGCGCGGGTAGATTTGTACGCCGGCCCCTCCCTGCGCGGCGAGTTGGTGTGGCTGATCCCACCCAAGCT
>JBHHTZ010000360.1:0-4711 GCA_046753605.1 Anaerolineae bacterium | reverse complement strand
TCCTCGCCAGTGTAACCGGTTCTGGAGATCAGGCCGGGAATGCCGGCCACCTCGCCGCGCACAGCATGGTAGTATTTGATCTCGGAGAGGTTGGCGTCGGTCAGAGGTTGGAGAATGGCCTGCGCTTCAGGACCCTGGAGGGCGAGCAGGCCGCTTTCGTCCGAGATGTTGACTGCGTCCGCGCCGGCGCCGGTGTGGTCAGCCACCCATGCGTAGTCCTTGTCAGCATTCGAGGCGTTGACGATGAGCAGGTATTCTTCGTCGTCGAGGCGGTAGGTGATCAGGTCGTCGATGACACCACCATCTGGCAGGCACATCAGCGTGTACTGGGCCTGACCCACAGTGAGGTTTGCCGGGTCATTAGTCAGAATGCGGCGCAACGAGGGCAGCGCGCCGGCGCCCGTGACCCGAATTTCCCCCATGTGACAGACGTCGAACAGCCCCGCCCGTTCGCGCACCGCCCGGTGCTCATCCAGGATGCCGGTGTACTGAACCGGCATTTCCCAGCCGCCGAACTCGACCAACCGCGCACCAAGCGCCTGGTGCTGCTCATAGAGCGGAGTTCGCTTAAGGACCATGATTCACTCCTTTGGGAATTCAAGTTGGGAAGCTGAAACGAGAAAGACCGCCAGACGGAAAACTCGCACACCGCTGCCCCCCCCTCAATCCCCCCAAAAGGGGGGGAAGACTGTTCTCCCCCCAGAGGGGGGAGTTAGAGGGGGGAAAGGGCCGCTGCCCATCTTCATGGTGGTTTCTTTTTCCGATCGGCGAAAGACCTGACCTGGGCCTGATCGCAACTGTCACGAACCCGCCGAGGGCTTAGAGATCACCACCAACCCGCGCCGGCGCGTCGATCCATGCGATGTTTAAAGTCCAACCCGGCTGTCTTCATTGTACCCGCCCTGCCGCGAAAAGTCAACCTCTGCGGGAGAGACAAGCCTGCTCACCTCGCCATGAGCCGGGCCGAGAGTGTGACCAGAGCCACGATAACGAGCAGGACGAGGGCCGTGATCGCCCACTCTCTGAGCGGAGACGCGGGGTGAGTTTCGGCGTTCGCATTGTCCTGGGGCAGAGCCGGCGGCATCGCAGTCACCACCGTCGCGGTGGGCGCAGACTCGACGCCACGCTCGACCGGCGGACGCGGCGAACCCGAAACCGTCACGGTCGCGCCCTGGCTGGCGGCCGCTATGCGCCCGCCGCCGATGTCAATGATCTGCACATTGCCGAGTCCCAAAGGGGTCTGGCCTCCCGCCTGTGCCTTCAGGGTGACGGTGGCGAGGGCGCCGCTCCCGTCGGGGCCGGCGCTGTCACCAAAGCTGAAAGCGCCATACACGGCCTTGCCGGCATTAATCCTGGGACCCAGGGGGTTGACGCTGCGCCCGGTGCTGCCGGGGAAATCGCCAAGCGCGATGCTCTCCACTTCGACGATGGCGGGGTCGTACGTGAGGTCAAACTGGAACGCGCCCAGGTTCTTCACATCGTCAATCTCGATGGTTGCCTGCACACTGCTGCCGGCGCTCACCTGAAGGATGGCCGGCTCGATGCGGACCGCCGGCTCCGGTGGTTGCGACCATGCCGGCGAGGCCACCATCGTCACGGCGGTGAGCGCAAGGGCCAACACGCTGAGAAGCTGAATCGTTTTCATGTGGAGCAAAGTTTACTATCTCGCGTGTAAGATGTCAAGAAGCGCCAGACGGAAAAAGTCGCACACCGCTTCCCCCCCTCGCTCCCCTCAAAAGAGGGGGGGCATGTTCTTGCCTCTCGTGAATCTTGAAAGAATAATCCGGTAACGCGACCGCTCGCCCGGCCGTCTGGCCGACGAATGAATTCGCCCCTTCGACAGGCCCCTCGACAGGCTCGGGAGGGGCCTCAGGACGTCGCGGCTGATACTGCGAAGTGCGTTAGATCCGCTCATGGCAACCCGTTGATGAAAAGAGTGTGACCAAAATCTGTTGGGACCTATGAAACCACTCAGATCAGCCTTCGCGGCGCGGCGAGCAATGAATGATACTGTTGGCCAATCTATGTCAAGTTCTGCGTTGCGCCGCGCCTTTCCTGAACATGTCCGACCGGTCTACTGGCAGGCAAGACAGCTATCGAGCACAAGCCGCTCAACTTTGCATAGAATACCCAACAGTATCATTCATTGCTCGCTCGCAGGCGTCCTGCACGAAAAAGAGGACCCCGGAAGCGTTACGTCCGGGGTCCCCGAAGTTGTCAGCAGTCCGGTGCGACTCAGCGGGCGACGAAGGGCAGGTGGATCGGGAAGATCTGTCGGATCGTGTTGCCCTCCCACTCGGCGGTCAACTGGCGACCGCGCTTGTCGGCCAGGAGCGCCTGCTCGATGGTGAAGGCCGGCGATGCCAGGGTGGGCCGTGTTTCAACCGGTTCAAACAGGATCGAGGCCACGGTTCCAGTCCCATCGATCGGCTCCGCCGGATTGAGGAGCGAGGCAGCGAACGTGATCGTGCCGATCCCAGTCTGTTCGTCTACCACTACCTGGTTCTGTGCCGGGAAGTATGGCAGGCCGGCAAAGAGCGGCCCGGTTTCGATCTGAACGCCCGGACGGTCCGGATCGGCATCAACGATCCTCACGACCGACGTATCGAAAGTGATCGTCAGATCGACACCGTACAGGTTGTGCGCGTTCTCCACATGCAGGTCGAACCGGTCGGCTGTCGTGTGGAGGCTGGCCCCGGGCTGGCGCATGGCCGGCTGGTATTCGCTGGTAGCAGAGGAGGTTACGAGCGGATCCGGCGATGGCCAGCTTGTGGGGCCAGTCATCCCGTAGTTCACACCCACCAGCACCAGGTCGAACAGGTCCACGCAACCGGTTTCATTTATATCTCCGAGGGGATCGAATCCCGGATCGCCGGCGCAGGTGTTGAAGGAAGCTGCGACAATGACCAGGTCGAACAGATTGATCGCCTTGTCGTTGTTCGCATCGCCTCCCAGCAACGTGGTATGCGGCAGCACGGTGGTCTGATCGGCCAAACACACGACGGCGTTGTCCTCACTTGACAGATACCCTGGATAGCTGGCCGTCACCTTGTAGGTATCCGGGGCCAGGTTAACGACGGTAAACAGCCCATCGCTAGCCGTCGCGGCCATAGGCACACCGTTGATCAAGATCGAGGCGCCACTATGGTTATTGCGGCCTTGCAGAAAGACGTTACCGGTGATCGAGCACGTTCCTGGCTGCTCGGTGGGGGTCACAGTTGGCGTCGGCGTGGTAGTCGGCGTCGCAGTCGGTGTGAGCGATGCCGTTGTTGTCGGCGTTGCCGTAGTGGTCGGGGTACCGGTCGTCACCGTGGTCGTAGCCGACGCTATGTGGGTGCCTGTGTCAATCACCGTGGCGGTATTCGTGATCACTTCCCCATCTACCGCCGTTGGTCCTATCTCAACAAAGAAGCTGACGGTAGCTGTGTGGCCCTCTGGGATTGTTCCGCTGCAAGAGATCGTATTGCTTGCAAAAGCACAAGCGAAAGTGCCACCGCCGTCGTGGGGAGAGATGACCACGGTTGGACCACTGACAAGCGACGTCTTGGCTGGAAGCGGGTCAGACATGGTTACGGCAACCTCGCCGCCCGGCATGCCGCCCGGAACCCCGATGATCACCTGGTACTCCAGAGTTTCGCCCGGCTGAGCCAATGGCTTATCCACCAGCTTGTCCACACTTATTTGACCAGGCGTCGGTGTCGCAGTCGGAGTTGACGTCGTCGTTGGTGTTGGAAGCGTTCCGGTTGCCGTCGCCGTGGGGGTTGATGTGGTCGTAGACGTCGCCGTGGCGGTGGCCGTTGTTGTGCTCGAGGGTGTGAGTGTTACGGTTGGCGTTGGTGTCGCCAGTGGGATCACCGGCCAGCGGTTGACGTAGACGTCTTCGTTGTCATTCGGATCGTACCAGAACTTCACCCTGGCCCCCAACACGGGGTCGATGACGGCGTCGATGAGCTGATCGAGGAAGCTGCCGGGAACGGGTGTGGGCAGAGGCGGCCCGGGTGGACTGCCGGCCCAGCCGGCTGACTCAATGGTGTCACGACAGGCGTAGAAGAACAGCCGGCTCTGGTCAGACCGCCAACTGCTCGTCAGCAGGTACAGTTGATCTGCCGGCGATAGAGCCAAGTCGGTGTACTGATCCGGCAACGTGTGGAAGGACTCCGAGGAGAAAGTGGCGTCGCCATCGGTGGAGGTGAATATCTCCCCCAGATTGCCGGTGAACTGAGGCTCGATGGTTTCTTCGACGATTTGGATTTCTACCGGGGAACCACACTCGATGCCACCCATGCAATCCAGGTTTTCGGCTACACCGAAGTTCTCGATGTCTGGATTGTCCGCCTCCCCTGGCTTCACCTCCTCCAATTGCGTGATGTCGGCCCTCCGGGTGTGGTCCGTGTTGAAGGGCGGCATCACCGAGATGATGGGCTGGTCGGCCGGCAGGTACGGCTGCAACGCCTGGCTGAGGAACTGGTTCGTGAACGGCTCCTTCGGCACCGGCGTCCGGATGGTGATGTACTTGAAGTCGTACGGATCAGGGTCTCCAGGCTCAGACGGCACTGTCTTGATAGCAACCACGTTGTACTCGTGGCCGTCAACAAAGAAGCGCTTTAGGTACCAGGGGTCGCCGGGCTCCATGTCCGGCCCGCCATTGCCATTGTACATCGCCGAGTGGGTGGCGCCCAGCGCACGACCGATCATCACTGTGGCATTTTCC
>JBHHTZ010000359.1:0-4742 GCA_046753605.1 Anaerolineae bacterium | reverse complement strand
GTGCTGACGCCGCCGGCCATCAGTTTCGAGGGCGAGGCCATCAACGTGGACGGCGACCGCGCTGCCGGCGCTACCGCCATCGCCTTTGGGGCCGAGGCGCTGCTGCTGCTCTCCAACGTCCCCGGCCTGCTGCGCAACTTCCCCGACGAAACCAGCCTCATCCGCCACATTGCCGGCGACGAGATCGAAGCTGCTGCCAAACACGCCGAAGGCCGCATGCGCATGAAGCTCCTGGGCGCCCGCGAAGCGCTGGCCGGCGGCGTGGGGCGGGTGATCCTGGGGGATGCGCGGGTGGAGCAGCCGGTCAGGCGGGCGTTGGCGGGGGAGGGAACGGTGATTGGAGATTAGAGATTGGAGATTGGAGATTGATTAAGTCGTTCAATCTCCAATCTCCAATCTCCAATCTCTAATCTCCAAGAGGGTATGCTCATGAAACGGAGTGTGTCTGTTATCGAGACGGAACGGCAGTTTACCAGCGGTGTGTATCCCAAACGGGACGTCGCCATCGTGCGGGGTGAGGGGGCGCGGGTTTGGGACGCCGACGGGCGGGAGTACATCGACTGTGTGGGCGGGCATGGGGTGGCGAACCTGGGGCACTGCCATCCGAAGGTTGTCGAGGCCATCGCGCAGCAGGCGCAGATGCTCATCACCTGCTCCGAGGTGTTCTACAACGACCGGCGCGCGGAGCTGCTGAGCCGGCTATTCGCCCGCCTGCCCGACGGCTTGAACCGCATTTTCCTGTGCAACTCGGGTGCTGAGGCCGTCGAGGGAGCGATCAAGTTCACCCGTCTGAGCACGGGCCGGCCCGGCATCGTCGCCACCATGCGCGGCTTTCACGGTCGCACGATGGGCGCTCTCTCCGCGACGTGGGAACGCAAGTATCGGGAACCGTTCGAGCCGCTGGTGCCGGCCTTCTCTCACGTTCCCTTCAACAACCTGGACCGGATGGTGCAAGCTGTGAGCGACGACACAGCCGCAGTCCTGGTCGAGATCGTCCAGGGCGAGGGAGGGGTGCGACCCGGGTCAGCAGAGTACTTCCAGGGTCTGCGGAAGTTGTGCGACGAACGCGGCGCGCTGCTCATCGTCGATGAGGTGCAGACCGGCTTCGGGCGCACCGGTCGCTGGTTTGCGGCAGAGCATGCCGGCATTGTCCCCGACCTGATGTGCCTGGGCAAGGCGATTGCCGGCGGCGTCCCGATGGGTGCTGTGGCCATCGGGCCGGCGGTGGCTGAGCTGCCGGTTGGAGTCCACGGCTCCACCTTCGGCGGCAATCCGCTGGCCTGTGCTGCCGCCATCGCAGCCCTGGAAGCTTACTCCCGAGAGGGTCTGATCCAGCGCTCAACCGACATGGGTCGGTACTTGCTGGAACGGCTGCAAAACGTCGAATCGCCGTTGATCCGCGAGGTGCGGGGCCTGGGGCTGATGATTGGCATCGAACTGAAGACCCGTGTCACCCCGGTGCTGCAAGAGCTGATGGGGCGGGGTGTGCTGGCGCTGCCGGCTGGCCCCACGGTTCTCCGGTTGTTGCCGCCGTTGGTGATCAGCCGTGAGGAGATCGACGTGGTGATTCGCGCTATCGATGCCACCCTGCGTCAGTGATCAGTAATCAGTGATCAGTATTCAGATTCTCATTACTGACCACTGATCACTGTTTACTGTTTACTGGTCACTGATCACTGATCACTGATCACTGAGACTTAGAACTGAGGACCAAATGGATGCTGTCGAGTTTCTGCGACAGATGTTGGAAATCGAGAGCCTGTCGGGCCGCGAGGGTGAGCTGGCGGAGTTCCTGGTGGAGCGGATGGCCGGCTGGGGGTTCCAGTCCCACGTGGACCAGGCCGGCAACGCCGTCGGCGTGATGGGCGATGGCCCCTGCGAGGTTGTCTTGCTCGGCCACATGGACACCGTGCCAGGGCGGATTCCGGTGCGGATCGAGGGTGAGCGACTGTACGGGCGGGGGGCGGTGGATGCCAAAGGGCCACTGGCAGCGTTCGTCGCGGCGGCTGCGCAGACCGGCCCGCTGTCGGATACGCGTGTCGTCGTCATCGGCGCCACCGAGGAGGAAGCGGCTACCTCGAAGGGGGCGCGCTTCGCCGCTGAGCAGTATCGGCCTGCGTTCTGCGTCATCGGCGAGCCGAGCGGGTGGGACAGCATCACGCTGGGCTACAAAGGCCGGCTGCTCATCGACTACCAGTTGGAGCGTCCCATGGGTCACACCGCCGGCCCCCAGGGCGGTGTGGCCGAGGAAGTCGTCGCCTGGTGGCAGGCGGTGAACGCTGAGGCGGAGACCTTCAACGCCGGTCGGAAGGGAGCGTTCAGCCAACTGCTGCCCTCGCTGCGCGGCATACGTACCACTAGCGATGGGTTGACCGATTCGGTGGAGGCCACGGTTGGCCTTCGTCTGCCGCTTGACGTTGAGGTCAGTGAACTCGAAAAGACCGTTCGGGAGCTAGCCGGCGAGGCCCAGGTTCGCTGCTTCAGTTACGAGCCGGCCTTTCGCGCCTCGAAGAACACCCCGCTGGTGCGAGCCTTTCTGCGAGCCATCCGCGCTGAGGGTGGCCGGCCCACTTTCAAGCTGAAAACCGGCACCTCGGACATGAACGTCGTGGGGCCGGTTTGGAACTGTCCCATCGTCGCTTACGGCCCGGGCGATTCCAGCCTGGATCACACGCCGACCGAGTACATTGAGGTGTCGGAGTACCTGCAAGCGATTGAGGTGCTTCGGCGAGTGTTGAATCTGTTGACAGGAGAACAGTAAACAGTGATCAGTGATCAGTGATCAGTAGCCGGTAGCCGGCAACCAGAAACTGATTACTGATTACTGATCACTGATCACTGATTGGAGGTGCACCATGAGTCTGGAGAACTTCTCAATCATCGAGTCCACGCTTCGCGAAGGTGAGCAGTTTGTCAATGCTTTTTTCACGACGGAGCAGAAGATCGAGATTGCGCGATTGTTGGATGAGTTCGGGGTTGAGTATCTGGAGCTGACATCGCCTTTGGCGTCGCCCCAGAGTCGGGAGGACTGCACGACCATTGCCGGCCTGGACCTGCGGGCCAAGATCCTCACCCACACGCGGTGTCACCCAAAGGACGCCCAGATCGCCGTCGAGACGGGCGTGGATGGCGTGGATGTGGTCATCGGCACCTCGTCCTACCTGCGGGAATTCAGCCACGGCAAGAGCATCGAGCAGATCGTCGATCTGGCACGCGATGTGGTGGCCTATCTTCAAGAACAGGATGTCGAGGTTCGTTTCAGCACCGAGGACAGCCTGCGCAGTGAGCCGGAAGACATCTTTCGCGTCTACGAAGCGGTGGATGAGCTGGGCGTGGACCGCGTGGGCGTCGCCGACACAGTGGGCGTCGGTACGCCGCGCCAGATTTACGACCTGGTGAGCCAGCTCCGGCAGCGGGTGAAGTGCGACATCGAGTTCCACGGGCACAACGACTCCGGTTGCGCCATCGCCAACAGTTACGCCGCACTGGAGGCCGGCGCAACCCACATCGACACCAGCGTGCTCGGCATCGGCGAGCGCAACGGCATCACGCCGCTGGGGGGCCTGATCGCGCGCCTGTATGCGACCGATGCGGCTCTGGTGGAGAAGTACAACCTGCCGCTGATCCGCGACCTTGATCGGCTGATAGCCGACCTGGTGGGTGTGGACATCCCGTTCAACAACTATCTCACGGGCTTCTCGGCCTTCACGCACAAGGCCGGCATCCACGCCAAAGCGGTCCTGAATCACCCATCGACCTACGAAATCCTCAAGCCTGAGGCATTCGGACTGACGCGCTACATCCACATCGCCCACCGGCTGACCGGCTGGAACGCCGTCCGCCACCGTGCCGAGCAGCTCGGGTTGGAGCTGGACGACGATCAGGTGAAGCGTCTGACCGCTCACATCAAAGCTCTGGCCGATGAGCGTGCATTAACGCTGGACGATGTGGATGCGCTGCTGTACCACTGGGCGAATGGTGCGGAGGTGCAGGGGAGCTAGGGGGCAGAGGAGAAGTGGGACAGACATTTGCACAGAAGGCGCTGGCACGGGCCGCCGGCCTTGACCAAGTCGAAGTTGGTCAGGTCGTGGACATGGCGCCCGATGTGGCGCTAAGCCATGACAACACGGCCGCCATTCGGCGCATCTTTCAGCAGTTGCCCGTGCAGCGCGTCAAGTATCCGGAGCGCCTGGTGATTGCGCTGGATCATGCTGTGCCGGCGCCCACCACACAGCACGCCCAGAACCACGCCGAGATTCGCGAGTTTGTCCAGGAGCAGGGCATCCCTAACTTCTTTGAGGTCGGGCGGGGCGTCTGTCACCAGGTGGTGAGCGAGGAAGCGCTGGTCCTGCCTGGTCAGGTGATCCTTGGCGCGGATTCGCACACGCCCCATGCCGGCTGGCTGGGGGCTTTCGCGGCCGGCGTCGGACGCAGCGAGATGGCCGCCATCTGGGCCACGGGCGAGCTGTGGCTGCGTGTCCCGGAGGCGATGCAGATCGTGCTGCACGGCCGGCTGCGCCCCGGCGTCACGTCCAAGGATCTGGCGCTGCACATCATCGGCCAACTGCGTGCCGACGGCGGACTCTACCGCTCCGTCGAATTCGCCGGCGATGGCCTGGCCAGCCTCAGCGTGGCAAGTCGCATGGTCCTCCCCAACATGATGGCCGAAATGGGGGCCAAGAATGCCTATCTCCCCCCCGATGACCTCGTCTTCCAATGGCTCGCCGAACGCCTGACCACCC
>JBHHTZ010000358.1:0-4742 GCA_046753605.1 Anaerolineae bacterium | reverse complement strand
CTACCTGCATCACATCCAGGACGTCCACTTTCCCATCGCCGTTTCGATCGGCGTAACCGGGCGGTGGATTCTGGTTCCAGGCGCCGGCAACAGACTGGACATCGATGACATTGACCTCCCCATCACCGTTCACATCCTCCTTGGGCGGGCAGTGCACGAACTCGTAGGCGCCGATATCCGGCTCAGCATCGCGCATGCGGCCCTCGAAATCGACGAGAGGTGCGCCGGCGGTCGTGCCGGCGTCGATGGCCGGGCTGCCGGCAGCGAGCGACATGCCATAAGCGTTGCCAGACAGCGGGCCGGCGAGCTTCGGATCTGCCTGGATGTCGTGGGGACCTGGCACGTACAGGCTCTGCTTCACGCGGTGGAAGATGCTGTAGTCCGAATCAAAGCTCAGGCCTGGACAGTTCTCGTAGTAGAACAGAAAGGTGAGATCCTGAGGATAAAAGAAGTCTATGTCACCCAGGAAGATGTTGTTCCGCCCGGTGAACGTTTCAGAGCCGCTGCACTGGTAGCCGTAGCGCGGACCGGCGTCTACCAGGCCGTCTCCCTGGCCGTAGAATGTAGAGTTCATGATGGAGGCTTGCTCACCGCCTGTAAAGACCACCTCCAGTGTGTTTCCGAGGGCGCGGCAGGGGTCCACGTTGTAGGTGAAAGATTTCCCCTCGAAAAAGGCACAGTTCCCCACCAGCACGCTGTTGGTAATCGTGGCCTGGCCGGTGATCTTGATCTGGTTGCCGGCGTTCCCCTCAGCGCGGACCCGGGTGATGGTGATGCTGCCGCCCAGTTCGTGATACAGCAGGTCCAGACCGTCGGAGGTGTTGTGCAGGATGCGGCTATCCTCGATGATCCAGTCTCCCCCAGTGGCGCCAGTGCCGACTCCGTCGCCGTAGCCGCCGGCGGTCTGCGCCCAGCAGCCCGTCGGTTCACCGCCGGGATAGGTCTCGCCGCAGCCGTTCCACTCCACTGTCCAGCGCCGGAAGGTCAGGGCGCCGGCGTTTGAGTCGCCGCCGTCGATGTCGCCATCCCAGCCGGCCAGTCCGTTGCCGGCGATGCGTACATCCTCCACCGTCCAGTCGGTCAGCCGGCCGGCATTGACCCCGGTATCTGCCAGTCCGTGGATGTCGAGGTTCCGGAGATGGACGTTGGCCGAGTCTTCGGCGTAGAGGCCGACGGCCGCCCAGTCGCCGAAGGGGTAGGTGTCGCGCTTGCACGCCAGGCCGCCCGTGTGGAATTCGACACAACCGGAGTGATCGGTGATCTCCAGCCAGGCAATCTCGACGTTGCTGGAATCGGTGAGGTTGAGAATCAGATATGCTCTTTCCGTTCCCCACAGTTCTGGCGGAGCGGGGCTGCCGGTGTCCCAGCCGGCCCCGAGGATGCGGGTGGGGTGCGCCGGGTCGGGACCGCTGGGAACCGGCAGCATGTGGCAGTCCCAGGGATAGTCCGAGTCGCAGTTATCCGCTCCGGGCGCGCCGTAGCCCATCCGGTAGCTGCCGGCGCCGATGATCAGTGTGTCGCCGCCGGCGATGCGCGGCGCGCCATCCGGCGGGAGCGCGCGGAACGGGTGATCCCAGGCGCAGGGTTGAGCCGTCCCGCTGCCGGGGTATGGCGCGTTCACCAGACCTGTGCACTGCGAAGGCGATCCGCCGTCAGGGCGCACGTAGTAGGTCGTTCCAGAGTTGGCAGTGCCAGCAGTGTAGGTCCCCGCAAACAGCAGACCAAGACAAATGAACGCCAGACAGCCAGTGATAAACCAGTGTGAAGACCTCATCGTCATCTCATCCCACCTCTGCATCAGCGCATCACGCCCCCCTGCTCCCTTGCTCCTCCGCCCCCCCTCCTCAATCCGGTGGCCAGTCCTGCCGCCACGATCTGGCAAGCAGTGGCAGATAGTATTTGCACATCGCTGTCTTCGCGGTGAACATCATGTCCACCACGTCCACCAGCCCATTTCCGTTGGCGTCCGACAGGCAGGCGCCGGCGGGGGCCGGCATATTGGACGGACGCACCGTGTTCTGCTGCCAGTGCGCAATGATGACGTCCATCAGGTCGCTTGATGTCACATCGGCATGGTTGTTGGGATCGGGGCCATGCCGAAAATTGAAGTCATCCACCCCCTGGGTCCACGGTTCCCACGCCGGGTCCCACACCCACAGCGCATAGTTCACGCCGCGCTGCTCGAACAGGTCCATCTCGTCATCCATGAAATCGGCCGCGCCCGCTTCCCAACGCATCAGGCCGAACTCGTTCACCGCCACGGGGGCGCCGTGGGTGGTCGTGTAGGTGTCAATCGGCGAGAGCAGGTTGTCCAACCACGCTCGATTCACCTGATCATCTTGCCCATCCCAGTTGGCATCGAACACCCCCGGATAGGAGTTTGTGAGAGGGGGTTCCTGGTGGGTGTAGACAATCGGCTCATATTGATGTACCGTGTAGACCGTGTGCGGATCGCCGGTGGGCTGGACGTAGGGCAGCCAGTTGACCGCGCTGTAGCCGTTCCCACCGATGAGAATGGGCGTGTCGGCGTCCACCTGGCGGATGGCGGCGGTGATGCGGGGGTAGAGCTGGTTCCAGTCGTACAGCGTGCCGCCGTATTGATTGTAGAACTCCGCCGGGTCCCAGATGTCCAACAGATCGTTGATGGCGTCACTGCCCACCTCGTTGGAGTTGGGTTCCACCATCAGGTCGTAGCCGGCCACAATTGGATTATCGCGGTACCGTTCGGCGGTGTAGCGCCACATCTCCACCCACGCATCCTGCGCGGTCTGGTCCTGCCACATCGAGTCGTTGAGGTAGCTGGCATCAAACCAATCGCCAACCTCGTCCCAGTAGAAGGTGAACTCGCTGCGACCCGGGCCGGTGCGGAAAGAGATGACGGCGAACATGTCGGCCTGGGCGATCATGCCGAGCAGGTTGTCCAGGTTGTTCTGGGCATCCTGGTTCACCATGTAGGGCGGGGTCTCGGTGAACAGGCCCGGATGGGAGATGTTGACGTAGTTGGCCCCCAGCGCCGCCAGCCGGTTGAAGTCTGTCTGCGTGTACGGCGGGCCGACGGGACCGGGCCCCAGGAAATCCGGACCATCCAGTTTGGGGTAGACACGGCGCTGCCAGACGTTGGCGCCGCGCAGGTGGGCGCCGCCTGTCCACAGGGACCACTTGTCAGTTGGCACAGTCGTCGCGGTGGGCGTGGTGGTTGGTGTCGCCGTCGGCGTGGGGGTAGATGTTGCGGTGGGTGTGGGAGTCGGTGTGGATGTGGCGATCACGCCCGTCCCCCGGATCACCACGGTGGCGGCAGTTTTCAGTGTGGGCAAGGTCAGACTCAGATTGCAGATTGCAGATTGCAGATTTCGGATTGCAGATTTTGGAGAAACAATCTGCGATCTGCAATCTGAAATCTGCAATGGCAGGCTCCCGCCGGCAGCATCTGGCGCATTCCACGTCGCCGACGTCGGGCTGAAGCCGGCCGGCAATCGCACCGTGATCCCAATGTCGGTGTAGGTGTGACTTGAATTGAAGTTGGCCAGCGGGATGACGACGAACGGGCCCCCGGCGTCTGTGCCGGCTCGCGCCTCGATCAGCACGCGCTTCTTGTGGCGAGCTGACAGGTCGGTGGTAAGGACGTCGCTGGTCACGTCGCCGAAGGGATAGGTGGTAACGCCGGCCAGCGCGTTCGTTCCTCGTGGCCGGCGCCATTCGTCCATCGAACCCGTATCGCCGGTCACGGCCAGCTTGCCGCCGGCGGTTGCGTAGTCGCGCAGCAGAGTCGCCTCCGCATCGCTCAGACAGGCCGCGTTGGGTAGCACCAGCCAGGCGTAACGCTGTAGCTCGTCCAATGACCACTGGCCGGTCACGATGTCGAAGGGAATCTGCGCTTTCAGCAAATCCTGCGCCCGGTTCCGGTATTCCTTGATGTAGGTTGTGTCCACGTAGTCGAACTTGTCGTTGCCGGCGTTCTCGCCGTCCACGAAGTCGCGGGTGCGCGGGCTGTACCACACCGCCACGTCGGCCATCGAAGTGCTGCTGTAAACCATGCCGGCGTTGACCGTCAGCCAGGGGAAGACAGTGGGCCGGCTGCCGGTGCTGTCATCTACCATCTCCGGCCCTTTGGCTTCGTAGAAGTTGGCTCCCTCGGCCAGGTGGACGCCGGCCTCGCGCAGGCTGTCGTCGGGCGCGCCGGCGTACGTGAGAATCCAGGCCGGCTTGTCTTTGTTGGCCGCCACCGCGAACTTCACCATCAGCGCGTAGTCGCGCCACTGCTTGTAGGTGGCGTTGGCCATGCCGGCATTGTCCTGATCCACCGGCTCCAGTTCGTGTGCCGTGGCCACGCCAGGGTTTCCGACGAACTCCAACGGGTCCTGGGCGTACTGGGTGACGAAGTTGGAATCCATACCCCAGTTCTCGGTGAAGAACACCAGATCGGGATCGACGGACTGGGCGGCCGTGGCCACGTCCTCCACGAAACGGCTGATGGACGAAATGCGCCAGCGGACGAATTGGCGCCAGGCCAGGTCGTTCCAGTCTTTAGTGGGGATGCTGGCGTGGCCATAGGCGACCTGGAACGCGGCCTGGCTGTAGGAATCGTAGGAGGGCCACAGATCGTCGAACTGACCGATGCTGTTCAGCAGATAGGCAACGTCCATCCACAGCCCGTCAGCGCCGGCTGTAGCAATGTCTCGGATGCGGTTGATGTAAAAGTCCCGATACGGGGATTCGGGCGACAGCCAGGTATCAACATCGTT
>JBHHTZ010000357.1:0-4776 GCA_046753605.1 Anaerolineae bacterium | reverse complement strand
ATCGGCCATCTGCCATCTGCCATCTGCTATCTGCCAGTTGAAAGGAGGAATACATAGCAAGCAGACGGGATTACAATGAAAGTTCGATGCTGTTTGATCGCGAAGTAAGTAATGAGGAGGTCAAAGGAGAATCATGAGAACAAAGTTGTTTCACGTAGTAATTGTCGTTGCCGTACTGATGGCCCTGATGGCAGGGGTAGCCAGCGCGGCATCGCCTGCCAAAGCCGGAGAAGGCCAGGACTACTTCATCCAGAAGGACGACTGGCTGTCGAAGCTGTCTGACCGCTTCCTGGGCAGCATCACTGCCTGGCCGGCCATCATGGCCGCCACCAACCAGAAACACCTGGAAGACAGCTCGTACGCTCGCGTCGTGAACGCCGACGTGATCGAGGTGGGCTGGAAGGTCTGGATTCCCAGCGCGGCCGACGCTGAGGCATTCCTGGCCACATACGACCCGGGCAAACCGGAGTTGCTGTACGCTTCCGGTGCTTCCGGACAGTTGGTTATCGGAAGCTGGTGGACAGCCGGCGGCGAGGCCGAGGGCCTGGCCGGCATGTTCGGCATCTACAAAGAGAAATACCCGGAAGTCGAGATTGTGAACGCCACCGTGGCCGGCGGCGCCGGCACCAACTTCAAGGCCGTGCTGGCCACTCGCCTCCTCGGCGGCGACCCACCCGACACTTTCCAGCTCCATGCCGGCCTGGAAGTCGAAACCTACAGCCCGGAGCAGTACCTGCAACCACTGGACGATATCTATGCCTCCGAAGGACTGGAGGACGCCTTCCCGCCCGACCTGCTGTCCCTGCTCAAGTACAAGGGGCACTTCTGGGGTGTGCCGGCCAACATCCACCGCTCCAACGTCTTGTGGTATAACAAGGCCGTCTTTGCGGACAATGGGGTGACCCCGCCGGCCACCTTTGAGGAGTTCCAGCAGGTAGCCGACAAGCTCAAGGCGGCTGGCATCCAGCCTTTCGTGATAGGCACCAAGGACGGCTGGGAAGCCGGCCACGTCTTTGAAGACGTGCTGGCTGGCACGTTGGGAGCCGAGGGCTATAAGGGTCTGTGGACTGGCAAGACGTCCTGGACGGACCCGAAGGTAGCTCAGGCCCTCGAGAACTTCAAGATGATGCTGAGCTACGCCAATTCTGACCACCCGGCCCTCACCTGGGATGGCGCCGGCGAGTACCTGATCAGCGGCAAGGGTGGCATGATGATCATGGGCGACTGGACAGATGGCTGGTTCACATCCAAGGGCTTCACCGGCTACGGCTGGGCATCACCACCTGGCACGAAGGGCACTTTCGTCGCTCTGTCCGATAGCTTTGCCCTACCCAAGGATGCGCCCAACAAACAGAACGCTACCAACTGGCTCAAGGTCGTCGGTTCCAAGGCGGGCCAGGAAGCCTTCAACCCCAAGAAGGGTTCCATCTGTGCCCGCACCGACTGCGACCCCAATCTCTTCAATCCCTATCTGCAGTCCGCAATGGTGGACTGGAGTCAGGATGACATCGTGCCCAGCTTGATCCACGGCGCGGCGGCCATCGAATCGTGGGTAACCGACTACAAGGACATCGTCACGCTCTTCGTCACCAGTGGCGACGTAGCCGGCACTCAGGCCGCTTTCCAACAGGCGTGCGTGGATGCTGGCGTCTGTCAGTAAGCAATATGAACCAATCTTGCGAGGCAGCCTGTATCACCGGGCTGCCTCGCATCCAAACCGAACTGCGTGAAACGTAAAACGTGAAACGTGATGCGAGTCCACAGAAGTGTCCTCACGTTTCACGTTTTACGTTTCACTATCCCGCATGCAATATAACGCGGCAATCTCTTTCTACCGCACCGGAATATCAGATTGAAAGAGGTAGTACATGCGACGGATCAATTGGGAGCAGGCAACTGCTATCTTGCTTCTCACACCCTCGGTGCTGGCCATCGCCATCTTCGTGTATGGCTTCATTGCCTTCACCGGCTTCGCCTCGCTGACCAGGTGGAACAGCCTTTTGCCCAACTTCACCCTGGTGGGCCTTAGCAACTATCGAAGACTATTCGCCAATCAGCGCTTTCAGATCGACCTGCGAAACACGGTGTCCTTCACCGTCTTGTTCCTAATCGCCTGTCTGGTCATCGGCTTCTTGCTGGCCGTGTTGCTCGACCAGCGAATTCGGGGGGAGGGGATCTTCCGCAGCATCTATCTGTTCCCGATGGCTATCTCGTTTATTGTCACCGGCGTCGTCTGGCGCTGGCTCTTGAATCCGGGCAGCGCTGAGATGGGAAGCACGGGCGTAAACCTCCTCTTCGACAAAATGGGGCTGGGCTTCCTTAAATGGGGCTGGTTCACCGACCCCGTCGTCTGGCACATTTCGCCCGACACGCTGGTGGGCCAGGTGCTGCAACAGATTGGACTGGGGGTGCTGACCACGACGAAGGTTGGCATATCAGCCGGCGTGGTATCCCTGGTGCTCGCCGCGACCTGGCAAATGTCCGGCTACACTATGGCCATGTACCTGGCCGGCCTGCGCGGCATCCCCGACGAGCTGCGCGAAGCGGCTCGGGTGGACGGCGCATCGGAGTTGCAGATTCTACGGCACATCCTCTTCCCCTTGCTACGCCCCATCACGCTCAGCGCCGTCATCATCTTGGGGCACATCTCACTGAAAATCTACGACCTGGTCGTGGCGATGACCGGGCCGGGCATCGGCTTTTCGACAGACGTGCCGGCCTTCTTCATGTGGGATACCACCTTCCGGGGCAGCCATTTCGCCCGAGGCGCTTCCATTGCCATCGTCTTGCTGATTCTGGTAGCTGTCTTGATTGTTCCGTATCTGACGTGGAGTGTTCGTTCGGAGGCCGAGCTATGACAACTCAATCGGTTGAAATGCGCAGCGGCGCCATCTTCACCCGCCGCTGGCGACGGGCCTTCATCTACGCGGTCCTGATCGGCTTCGCTATGATCTATCTGATTCCGGTGTACCTGCTGCTCATCACGAGCATGAAGAGCTTCGCCGAGGTGAGTTTGTATCGCATGTGGGACCTGCCGGCGGGATTGCACTTCGACAGCTTCCTGAAAGCCTGGCTCGGCAGCCAGCAAGAGGGCTTCCGTGGGCTGGGCGTGAACTTCATGAACAGCCTGTACCTCACCCTTCCGGCCACCATCCTTTCGGCCATGTTGGGTTCCATTAACGGCTACGTGCTGGCCAAATGGAAGTTCCGGGGCTCCGACGTGCTATTTCCGCTCCTCCTGTTTGGCATGTTCATCCCTTATCAGAGCATTCTCATCCCGCTGGTCCAGGTGTTGAGTAAGATACCCTGGTTTGGCGGCAGCCTCTACGGCACGATTCCCGGTCTGATCTTTGTCCACGTCGTGTACGGGATTCCCATCACGACTCTGATATTCCGAAACTACTATGCCGCGATTCCTACCGAGTTGGTAGAATCAGCCCGCATCGACGGGGCGAATATCTTCAGCATATATCGGCACATTCTCTTCCCGCTGTCGGTGCCCGGGTTTGTGGTGGTGATGATCTGGCAGTTCACCTCGGTCTGGAACGACTTCCTCTTCGCCGTCACCGTCACCAGCAGCCCCGATGTGCAGCCGATCACGGTGGGGCTGAACAACCTGGCCGGCAGCTACATCGTCCAGTGGAACGTGCAGATGGCCGGCTCGCTGCTGGCGGCGTTGCCCACATTGCTGGTCTACATCTTCCTGGGCCGCTACTTCATGCGCGGATTGCTGGCCGGCTCGCTGAAAGGGTAAGTTGAGCTCGTAATCGTAGTAACGACTTTAGTCGTTCACCCCGTGGAAACGACTAAAGTCGTTACTACGATTAGGAGCCGCGGTTTTGGAACATCCGTCATCCTGGGAGGTTAAATTGGAACAGATCCAGAGTTACCTTGACAAGCTGTGTCAGGCGCTGCAAAACCTGCCACAAGATGAAATCGCGCGAACCATCGACGTCCTGGAGCGGGCGCGGGTGGAAGGCCGGCGAGTCTTCCTGTTCGGAAACGGGGGCAGCGCGGCCACGGCCTCCCACATCGCGGTCGATCTGATCAAAGGGACTGCGCAGCCCGGGAAACCGCGTCTCAAAGTGATCACCCTCAACGACGGCATCCCTACGCTGACCGCCTACGCCAACGACTATGGGTACGAGACGGTGTTTGCCGGCCCCCTGGAAGCACTGGCAGAGCCAGGCGACGTGGCAATTGGCATCAGCGGCAGCGGAAACTCGCCCAACGTGCTGCGGGCGATGGATGTGGCCCGCGAGCGCCGGCTGACCACCATCGGCCTCACCGGGTATGAGGGTGGCAAGTTGAAGAACAAGGTGGACGTGTGCATCATCGTGCCGTCCCACTCGATGCAGCGGATCGAGGATGCTCATCTGGTCATCCTGCACATTGTCTTCCTGGCGCTGTGTTAGGCAGGCCCGCTGGTGATTGATGAGAGTTGAGAAAACGGTCAGGGTACTGTGTCTACTAGGCCCGCCCGCCGATGAAGCGACGCCCCGAGCTCATCGAGGGATCGGCGGGCTACGAAGCTGTGCCCCACCATCAATGGGGCTTTTCCGCCCCGAGAAGGCACCGAAAGCCCGATTATGAAGTTTGAGAGAATAATCAGGTACTGTGTCGCCAGGCCCGCCCGCCGATGAAGTCATACCGTTGGTCATTTTATGTCGAGTTCGTCATCGGCCCCCGGCCTTCGCGCTCTAATGTCATTCCGAACGGAGCGCCAGCGGAGTGAGGAATCCCTGGAACCGTCCAAGAAAAGGTGAAGTCCGCTGG
>JBHHTZ010000356.1:0-4807 GCA_046753605.1 Anaerolineae bacterium | reverse complement strand
GCCGCGCTGGCCGAATCCTGGCCCTTCTCCTGATACTGGACCATGGTGATGGCCGGCTTGGGGAACTGGTGCCACCACTTGGCGTCCGTGCCGGCCGGAATCGGATTCTGAGTGCCGTAGGTGAAAGTGATGTTGCCCAGCGCGCCGTCGTAGGAGATGTTCTCCAGGGCGCTGATGATGGCATCGGCGTCGGTGGAGCCGGCCTCGTTGATGGCCTGGGCCATCAGTTTCAGCGAGTCATAAGCTTCCATCGCGTAGGACTCGGCTGAGGCCTTGCCCGTCTTGGCAGTGTACTTCTGGACAAAGGCGGTCGTCTCATCCGTGTACAACGCGCGTGGCAGACCGATGCGGCGGTAGAAGCACAGGTTGCCATCGGGCACGTTGGTCCAGAAGGTCTCGCTATCGTCGGCAACCTGGTTGCAGGTCATCGGCGTGTCCTGCGGGCCGATGCCGGCCTCAGCCGCCTGCTGCTCGAAGTTGTACGACGTCTCGCCTGTCAGCAGGACCAAGATCAGGCCCGGATTCGCCGCCTTGATGCGCTCGATGATGCCGGAGAAGTCCTGGGTGCCGATATCAGCCGAGAAGGTCGTGGCTTCGATCCCCAGGTCAGCCAGGCGCTCCGTCGTGGACTCAGCGGCCGGGATACCGTAGCCAGTGTTCTCGGTCATGATCACGACGTTCTTCGCGCCCAGTGACTGGATGAACTTAGCATCCACCGCTGCCACCTCCGACGAGACCGGAGCGATGCGGAAGACCTCGGGGTACTGGGCTGCCGTGATTTTGTCGTTCCACGTCTCGGCGAAGACCGTTGGCATGTGGTCCTTGTGGGCCACTTCCTTGGCCGTCAGGCCCACTGCGCTGTGGTACTCGCCCACGACGCCGACGACTTTCTCCTGGCTGATCAGGCGCTCCATCGCCGCCGTGCCGCGTTCGGGCAGGCCCTCGGTGTCCACCAGGACCAGTTCCACCGGCTTACCGAGCACGCCGCCGGCAGCGTTGATCTCTTCTACCGCGATCTCAAAGGCCGCTTTCATGGCCGTGCCGCCTGTCACCGAGCCGGGCGCCGACAGCGGAGCCAGCGCGCCGATCTTGATGGTATCGCCGGTGGCGCCAACTTTGGCGACTTGACCACTGAAGTAGGCCTGCGCCTCCTCTGCACTGGGAATGTAGACTTTCCACCCAATCTCAATCACATCCGAGTTGGTGATCTTGGCGTAGCTGTCATCCTCGGCATGCTTCTGGTTGGTGTAGTAGGTGATGGCCGGGTAGGCAAAGATGTCGCCCAGGAACTTGTCGGCCAACTTGCTCAGCCAGTCATCCGCGACGATCACGTAATCCTGGCCGCCCTGCTGTGCAGGGGCGGCTGCCACCACCGGCACAGCCATCGCCATGATCACCATGACCAGGAAAAGGGTCAGTAGCTTCTTATTCAACTTCATTGGGATACTCCTCCTCATTAGGGACTCTCATTCGGTCTTGACAAAAGTGTACTTTGGCTGTTCGCCTAGCTTCCTTTATTCAGCATCCCCTCCTTTCAGACTGATAGCTGATGGCGGATAGCCGATAGCTGATAGCTGATGGCGGATAGCCGATAGCTGATGGCGGATGGCTGATAGCTGATGGCGGATGGCTAACAGCCAACAGCTATCTGCTATCCGCTATCGGCTATCCGCCATCAGCTATCTCCTACCTGGCGCACCGAAAGCCAATGTCGTCATTGGCCGTGATTGCCGGATCTCCACCATTGCGGTTGGTGCTCAGGACAAACTGCTCCTCGTCGAACCAACCGCCGCCGCGTATGCCACGATAGTTCGGGCTGTAGTGACTGTCCTGGTAGTTGCTCCCCGGATAGGCAACATAGGGTGAGCCCACCCACTCTTTGACATTGCCGGCCATGTCGAACAACCCATATCCGCTAGGCGGATAGCTGCCCACAGACGTGGTCTGCCGCAGGCCGCTGTCCTTGCCGTTTACCTGTGCCGGATCGTACTGATTCCCCCACGGGAACAGGAAGCCCTCCGGGCCACGCGCTGCCTTCTCCCATTCGAACTCTGTTGGCAGCCGCTTGCCGGCCCACTCGCAGAAAGCCTGTGCATCGTCGAAGCTCACGAATACCACGGGGTGGTTGTCCTTGCCTTCCCTGAAGGCCCACCGCCAGGTCTGGGGGCTACCCTGTTGCTCTCTGTAGGTCACGTAGCCTGTCGCATCCACAAAGAGGGCGAAATCGGCGTTGGTCACTTCAAAAACATCGATCATGAAGGCCGGCAACTCCATCTGCTGCTCCGGGGCCTCGTTGGGATCGCTGTTGTTGTTGCCCAGGGTGAATGGGCCGGCTGGGATTTCCACCATCACGTCGGTGATGGAAGGCGCAGGTGTCTCCGTAACTTCGACCTCCACGGTTCCCTTGACGGGCACAGGCGTGTTGGTCGGCCGCGAAGTTGGCGTGGGGGGAGGGGGAGGCGGTGTATCGGTGGGGCGGATTTGAACTATGGTCGGCGTTAGCGTCGCTTCGGCCGCGGTCCCTTCGCCGCCCGTGGTTGGAGGCGCAGGCCGAGTGGGGGTCAGCGCTCCTACCTCATCAACCACATCGCCGCAGGCAGTCGCTGTGAATGCAAGGATGAAAACGATGAACAACTGTTGCAGGCGTCGCGGATACGGCACTCTCTCCTCCTCAAGAACGATCAGGGATCAGCGTATTGGGTTGACTGCAAGAATCTGGGCACACACTGCCAGCCCAAGGGGAATATAGACATACTAGCACAACAAGGAACAGAAGTCAACATGGACCCTCCGGTGATTACTCATCTGGCCATTCTATGTAAAGTTGAGCAAATAGCGCCCGATGGCTGTCTGGCTTGCCGGCGGAGCGGTCGGACATGTTGAAGTTTCAAGATTCATCGGCGAACCGCCCCGCCATGTCATTCCGGTGCGCCAAGATCAGTCAGGCTTATCTTGGCGCACCGGAATGACATGGATGTGGACCAATCCTAACTCCTGGCCGAGTACAGCCACTCCTCATATAAATCGTCGAGTTGCCGGCCAGCGGCCTGTTCAAATGCGTTCAGCAGATCGTCAGGGGTGGCGATCCTGTACTTTTCGGCCTGGTAGTACGTCTGCAGGGCCTTGAAAAAGGCGTCGTCGCCGATCTCGTCGCGGACAGCCTGGAAGAAGAGCGCGCCTTTCAGATAGACGATAGCGCCGTACTGGGCCTGGTGCTCCGGCTGGTCCCAGTATCTCAGCGGCCGGGTGACCAGATCATCCTGACCTTTTTCGACCGCCTGATCGTAGCCTTGCTGCCACTGTTGCAGGTTCTGCTGGAAGGCGCCCGGCCCTTTCTCATCCTGAAAATACACGGCCGAGGAGAAGGTGGTCAATGCCTCATCCAACCACGGTTCATCGATCACGTCATTCCCCACCACGTTGTACCACCATTGATGGGCGACTTCGTGGGCGGTCGCGACCGCAAAGAACGGGTTGGTGTAGTTGTCGTAGAGGAAGTCACCGATGAGGACGATGCCTGGAAACTCGACGCCGGCTGCGTTCTTCATCGGCGCGTCCACAACATCCAGCTCGACGTAGGGGTAGGGACCGAAGCGCCGCTCGTAGGTCCGCACAGCATCGACGGCAACCTGCAAGCTGCTCTGACCGCCGGCCTGGTTCCCCGGCAGATAGTACGAGTTGACCGCGATGCCATCCAGCGAGCCGGTCGCTTTCTCGAAATCGGGGCTCAGGATCATGAAAAAGTCGCGGGCCGGCCCGCTCACATACCGGTAGCGGGTTGTGCCATCGAGGACCTGCTGACTGACGGCGACACCTGTGGCAGCCAGGACGAGGTCGCTCCGCGTGGTAACGTTCACGATGTAGAATGCTGCATCACTGTACACCGAATCGCCAGTAGCCGAGGTCGGGTCCAGGTTCCAGCCTTCGTCGTCGAACACCGCCAGAATCGGATACCAGCCGGCGAGGGCCATCACGCCCTCGGCGAAGTTGTAGATGCCATACCCCGACTGTTCGCCCGACCCGCCGAAGTCGCGGGGTACGGTTCCCTCGAATTCCAGCGCGAGTTGGGTGGATTGGCCGCGTTTCAGGATGGCCGGCAGCCGCACCTCCAGCACCGTGTCCTCCAGCGAAAGCGCCGGTCCAACGGTCTCCCCATCCACCGTCACGCTGCTCACGGTCAACGAGCCGTTCCCGTAGCTGCGTCCGCCGTTGGGGAACAGCCGAAAGTAGAGCCTGTCCAGTGGCGTCCGCTCGGTGTTGGTGAAGTCCACGACCTCCCGGCCTTTGAAGGACAGGTTGTTGTAGTCAATTGTCACGTCGATCGCGTAGCGAGTGAGGTCGCTGAGGGTTGCCAGATCGCCCTGAGCGTCTGGGAGCATGGCCTGTGCTTGCGCCTGGTTTGGAGATGGCTGGATGGTGGGAGATGGCTGGATGGCTGGGGATGGCTGGGGGGTGGAAGGTAGCTGGATGGCTGGAGATGGCTGGGTGGCTGGGGATGGTTGGGGGGTGGGAGATGGCTGGATGGCTAGATGGCTGGATGGCTGGATGGCTGGTGGTTGCAACATTTTGCAACCACTTAGGGCCAGCAGCAGCGTTAGCAAGACGATACTCCAGCGTCGTGATTTCATTCGGCGTGTTCCCTTTTCTGATTACTGATGACTGTTCACTGGCCACTGACACCGACACCCTGTGCGGCAGCGGTCAGGAGACCTTGCCGAACGGAGGTGTTCCCTTTTCTGATCACTGATCACTGATAACTGTTCACTGATAACTGTTTACTGATCACTGATCACTGATCACAGACAAC
>JBHHTZ010000355.1:0-4811 GCA_046753605.1 Anaerolineae bacterium | reverse complement strand
GGCGCAACAGATTGCAGAGCATGGCCTGTCGCAGCGTGGAGCGCGGCATCTGGGCGCGCTCGCGGACCAGGCCCAGGAACAGCTCGTTGTAGATGAGCATCAGGTCCTCGTCGGCCGAGGCGTGAACCACCTGGCGCAAGGCGTTGACCATCTCGCCGCCGGTCAGGATGTTGTCGTTGCAATCCAGGAGCCGGTAGACGCGCAGCAGCAGGATGGCCGGCCGCATGTTGTCGTCGAAGGTTTGTCTGGGGCTGAGGGTGGTGATTGTTGGAATCATAGCACTACTCCAGCACCACTTTCACACCTGAGGCGATGAGCTTGACCAGGTGATCGCGCAGGCGATCCAGCAGATCGTCCACCTCCTGGGGCGTGCTGAGGGTCTCGCCGGCGCCGGCCACGTCGGCGACGCGCACCCGTTCGATTCTCTCCTCCGGCGCTGCCAGCTCCTGCACGCGCAGCAGCACGCCGGAGCGCAGGCTTCCCACGGCGGCCACGTCGGAGGCCATCTCGGCCAGGCTGGCCCGGCAATTGCCGCACACCAGAGCGCCATCGCTAAGATCGAGGTCGTCGCAGGCACGATCGGTGAGCGGTTTGAGCAAGGTTTCTTGCAACTCTTTCTGCTCTTGCTCTTCATCCGGGTCTTCCGTTGCCGGGAACAACTGCAGCCAGTTGGGCTGGGCCTTGACGTCGTCTATGGCCTGGGCGAAGGCCTCGCTGCGCCGGCTGTGGCGTGCTTCGTACTGCGCCCGGTACGCTCCCTCGATGGCCTGAAGCGCTTCGTCCATTTTAACCGATGTCTGGTAGAACGTACCATCGTCCAGACGTCCCTGCAGGAATCGAGCGCGGTCAGCCAGCTTGCCATTGAATCTCTCCGCGTGGAGCGCCGGCCAGATCTGCTGGGCCACAGTCCGCATCCGGCGCAGGCGGGCCAGACCTGGCCCATCGGTGGCCCGGCGGATGGCGGCCACCTGATCGCGCAGCGCCTGGAAGCTGGCCCCCTCGCCGGCCAACATGTTGACGCAGTCGTCGGAGGGGCTGTTGAGCACCGTCTCCAGCGTGGTCTGATACTCCTGCAAGACTTCGAGAACCGGGATGTTGTGAGCGCGGACCGTGGCGACCACGGGCAGCAGAGCCTCACGCTCATTCCGGGCCAGGCGTTGAAAGGCCTCAGCGATGGCGGTCTCCTCCACGTCCACCTCGTCGCCGGTGAGCTCTTCGTAGCGCCGGGCAGCCGCCACCAGCGTCCGCAGGTCGGGCGCTTTGCGCGGCGCAAAGGAAGCGGACCGGAAGGCGTTGGTGCCGCTGAAGGGCGCCCGCACCTGGGGGTCCAGGTGGTTGCGGTAGCGCCGGCCCTGATACGTGACCTCGATGGCCCCGCCGCGCAGCAGCGTGGCCAGGATCAGCCACAGCATCTCCCGCTCCCAGCCATAGCCGATGCCGCCGAAATGGTTCTCCAGCGTGCGGCCGGTGACCTTGTTGCCGTAAGCGTGTTCGCTGGCCAGGTAGCCGGCGACCTCCTTGACGATGGGGGCGTTCAAGTTGACGACGTATCGGGCGCCCTCCTTGATCACCAGTTCCAGCCCATCGGGCGGGGTGTAGAAGACCTTGGGCAACCCGTTGAGGTTGGCGGCTTTGAGAATCTCCTCGGCTTCGTTGCCTTTGAGAGGGCGAGCGCCCATCTCCAACCTGGGATACAGGTCCGGCACGGCATAGTCGAAGAAGGCCTTCAGGATTTCGCTCAGCGACTTGCCGAGGTCGGCCCCGGGCTTGGAGACACCGCGAAAGAAGCCCGTACCGCCGGCCAGGGCCGACTCCAGTCTTTCTCTGAGCCGTTCTTCCAGGCGCATGACCTCGGTCTTCTCGGCGGTCAGGCTGGAAGCCTCCTCTTTGGTGATCTTGCCCTGGGCGCGGAGCTGGTCGTATTTGCCTACCATCTGCTTCGAGCGGAACAGCTCATCCACCAACTCGTCGATTTCGGGGGTCAGGCTCATGACCCAAAACACCTCGTTGCGGTGGGGTTCGGCGCGGCTATCATCACGGGCCCGCTCACAGGCTTCCTCGAACACGTCCGGCCCATCGGCCACGCGCAACATCAGGGGCGCCTGGGCAGCTCCCGAGGTGATTCCCCGCCCATTCCACGCCACGCCGACGCGGAAGTTGCGCATATTGCGGTAACGATAGCGGGTCAGGCCGGGGCTGGAGAAAACGGTTCGCAACTGGTCTTCCAGGAGATCGTTCTCCTGCCGGGGATTGGGGCTGTGAGCGTTGCGTTCCGCCATCCAACTCTTTTCCTGGGCGGTCTGGAGTTTCCAGCCGTGTTCGGTCTGGCGGACGAACTGGGCGTCGCGCAACTGCCTGACAGCCTGCTCCACCTCGGGCAGGGGGGAGTCGCCGCCCAGTTCGCGGTACAGCAGCGCCGCCAGGTTGGCCTCGGTGCGCGGCAGGTCGCGCACGTGCTCCAGCAGGGCGATGGCCTTGGCAGTGCGCTGTGGCCAGGGGTCGTTCGGCCAGCGCTGGGCGATGTCGGTGATGTCCTTCTGCTTCTCGCTGGACAGGTTCCCTTCGATCAGGTCGAAGATGCGGTCCAAAGTGACCAGCGTGCCCACCGGGGCGTCGGCCAGCGCGGTGCGGTCGCTGACCAACATCTCGTAGGTCTGCTTGATGATGGTGCGGTTGCTGCCGCCGATGTGGCGGGGCGCGCCGGCCTCCAATCGGATACCCGATACGATGTCGATGGACAGGTCGATGAAGTAGGGCAGGTAGGGGTAGAACTGGACGAACTCCTCGCGGTCCACATCGAACCGGCGGGAGGTGCGCTCCAGGCGGGTGTGGGTTTTAAGCATGGCCGAGGCGGCGTCGAAGCGATGGCGCAACAGGGGTTCCGCTTCGGGCTTCTTGGCCAGCACGCGCCGCGTGGCCACCTCGCGGATGTCAGCCGGCGCCATGTCGATGCGGATGACGAAACGATCCTGGAGCTTGGCTATCTCCACCCGCTTATCGTCGATGGCGGCCACCACCTCGTCCAGCTTCTCCTGGGAGGTGACGATGACCCACACCGGCGCGACGGCCTGGCCGGCCAGGACGCGGTTCTTGCTCTCCTGACCGAAGTGTTCCACCACGGCGCGCAGGTTCTCGATCTTTTCGGCGCTGCGGGCCACGTACTGGCCCACCTCGTCGATGACGAAGATGACGGCGTGGTCGGGCCGGCGCCGGCTCGCCAGCTCGAAGGTGCGGTCCACCAGAGTGCGGATGGTGACGTCGCTCTCCCGCCGGATCGAAGCGGCCCACGAGTCGGCGGCGGGGTAGGTGGTGAGGTCGATCTCGTGCAGCACGGCGCTGGCGCGCTGGATGCGCTGCGCCCCCTTGCGCACGATGCGCCACACGGCGTAGTCTTCGGGGGAGACGGTGGGCAGGGTGGGCGGGACCTCCTGGGCGGGCGCGAGGCCGGCCCCTACGGTGTCGCGGTACATCCGGGCGCAGGCGCGGACGAAGTCGACCAGCCGGCCTTCGGCCTCCAGCTCGATCTCCAGCTCGGCCACGTCGTAATCCTGGGCGTAGTCCAGCTCGCGCAGCAGCACGGTGTACATGATCTCGGCGATAGGCTCGGTGGCGCGGCGGACGGCGCGGTCCACCTGGACGTCGAACATGATGACGTGGGCGTCGAAGCGGGTGTTGATGAAGTCCACCAGGTCGGCGATGCGCGCGACCACCGGATCGTTGGGCGACTGTTGTTGCAGTTGCTGGACGAAGAGCTTGGCCGCCGGGTGGTCCAGCACCTGGCGGTTGGCCAGGATGTAGCCCAGGTTCTTGGCGAAGGAGGACTTGCCGGAGCCGAAGAAGCCGGAAATCCAGACGCCCACGCCCTCGGTGGGGTCGCCGGGCGCATCGGCGATGGCCTGGAGGACCTCCAGGTACTGGGCCTTGATGCGGTCGGTGGCGACGTACTCGGTGATCTCGCTGTAGACGGTCGCCTCGTCCTGTTGGTCGAGTTTGATGACCTCTTCGATGGGTTCGGAGAGGTCGCGGGATAGCAGGTCTCGGATGGTTTGCATCAGTTGTCTCCCTTCGCCTGGCGAATGAATTCGCGGCAACCCCTGCCAAGTCCGCCCTGCGGCGGACTCGGGATCAGCCGCCGCAGGGGTTCGTTCGGAGCGGATCGCCAGATGTGCGTCATGTGGTTCAAGGCTGCCCCGCCGCCTCGTTCTGGGAGGGGCCGGCCAGGGAATCGAGCATTTCGTGGACGGGCTGGGCCAGTTCCGGTGGTAGCGCCGAGAGATCGGGCGTGCGCTCGCCGGCCAGGATGTGGGTGAGGACGCGGCCCAGGGCGCGGTGCTCCGCCGGCAGGGTGGCATCGCCGGCCATCTGTTGGGTGAGTTGGAACAACTGCCGGCCCAGAGCCGAGTCGCCCCGGCAGGCCTGAGCGACGTAGGCGAGCAACTGCTCCAGCGTGACGCCTTCTTCTTCGGTCTGAGCAGCAGCCGGCGGCGTCGCGCTTTCCACCACCTGGGACAGATAGCGATCTGCCGCTTCTACGGAGCCCAAGATGCTCACCAGAAGCGCGGCTGCCTGTTCAGCTTCTGGTCTCGCACCCAGCCGGGCAAAGATCAGGTAAGCCCGCGTCGCGTAGTGCGCGGCCTGTTCCGTGTCGCCCTGGGCCTGGTAAAAACCGCCCAAGTTGCCGAAGGTCTGGGCCATGCCGTGGATGTCCCCCACCCGCTCCTTGGTTTCCAATGACTTCTCATAGAACTCGATGGCGCGGTCCCACTCCCCTTTGTCGGCGTAGACACTGCCCAGGTTGCCGAAGGTCTGGG
>JBHHTZ010000354.1:0-4816 GCA_046753605.1 Anaerolineae bacterium | reverse complement strand
GAGCTTGAAGCAGTCGATGTTGCTCGTGCAAACCTCAGTCTGTCTGATATTAGGTCAATGACAATCCCCTTGCCACCTCTCGCCGAACAGCAGCGGATTGCTGATGAGGTCGAGCGCCGGCTATCCGTCGTGCAGGAACTGGAGGCGGCGGTGGAGGCCAGCCTGAAACGGGCGGAGCGGCTGCGGCAGGCCATCCTCAAGTGCGCCTTCGAGGGTAAGCTGGCGCCGCAGGGCCCGGCGGACGAGCCGGCCGGCGTGTTGCTGGAGCGGATACGGGCGGAACGGGTGGACGGGAAAGCGAGCAAGAAGAAAGGTGAGCAGTTGCGGTTGGGAGGTATGTAGGCTTGCTGCCGGCGACACTACAACGAATTCCGAATCAAACGAATTGGCCCTTGCGAATCATTCGTTCGATTCCAAATTCGTTGTAGTGCCGTAGCGAGGGGAGGATCATGGCCAAACTTATACACCCTGAACTCAGCTACCAGGTGCGCGGTGTTCTGCTTCACGTGTACAACGCGCTGGGCCCAATGCTCAAGGAAGATTACTATCGAGACGCCATCATCTTGGGGCTACGGAAACGCGGCATTACCTGCACACCGGAGGAAGAATTCCAGGTGTATTATGAGGACGAGCGCGTCGGCCTGTACTACGTGGACGTGTGGGTTGAGCATGGCAAAATGCTGCTGGAGCTCAAGGTCGCGCACGCCATTCAACCGCTTCACAAGGCCCAGGCCATCTCGTACCTGAAAGTCACCGACGCCGACCTGGCGATTGTTGCCAACTATGGCGGTCCTTCTCTGGAAGACAAGCGGCTGCCCAACTTTCTACATGACAGGCAGCCAGAGTTTGCCTGGCAACCGCGGTCTGTCTCCGATGGACTGCTCTACCCTGATCTGGTGAATATCATCCAGCGTGCCTGTCACCGTGTGCATTTCACCCTGGGAGCAGGATTCCTCCACCAGGTCTATCGCCGAGCCACAATGATCGAGTTGCGTCGCAGCGGATTGAACTATAAGTACATCAAGTGGATGCCTGTGGAATACGAGGGCGAAGTCCTGGGCCAATATGAAGTCCGTCTTATCCTGGTAGAGGGCAAGGTGCTGCTGGCCACTTTCGCACTGCGCAACACCGACGAAGCCATGGCCCAACGACTCAAGGCTCACTTACGTCGTCTGGGTCTCAAACTTGGCCTCCTGGCGAACTTCTATGACACCAGGCTGGTGATTACACCTGTGCGCATCAAATAATTCGTTCCATTCCCAATTCGTTCCATTCCTAATTCGTTGTAGTGTTGCCGTAAGGAGCACCAACCCATGTCATCCAAATCCGCAACCATCGTCCAACGCCTGTGGAACTACTGCAACGTCCTGCGCGACGACGGCGTCTCCTACGGCGACTACGTCGAACAGCTCACCTACCTGCTGTTCCTCAAGATGGACGACGAGCAGGTGCGGGAGCCCGGCAAGGACAGTGTCATCTCCGCGGGCGATGCCCAATTGTCCCAGGAGTCGGGTCATGCTATAATAGCCTCGTGGATTCCGGGCGTGTGACCGATGCAGCAGGCTACGAAAGGGTGAGTCTATCCTCGAAGCGAGGTGACAGATAGGATGGCAATCGCGGCGATCGAGATCATTCGGGAACAGAACAAGGCCCAACAAAAGCCCGCGTATCGGGCAATCGGGGGTAGTCGACAGGCTGTCGGACCAACACCCGGCCAGGCGTTGGATACCCTGGAGCGCATGCTGGCGACGTTGGGAGATGCGGATGGAGAAGGTACGCTCGTTATCGTACAGCGCTTTCGTCCTGATGCCTTCTTCACGGCAGAGCAGCAGACGCGGCTTCAAGAACTGATGGATCGATTTCACGAGGCATGCGCCACCGGGCAGGATCTTGCTCCCGAAGAAAAGGAAGAACTGGAGCGTCTGGTTGATGCTGAGTGGCAGGCCGCTATCGAGCGAGGGGCTGCCATTCTCAAACAGGCAAAATCCTTGACACCATAGGTTACACTGGCCTGGACCGTGAATCCCAATTACCCCCTGGTGGCAGAGCGGGCAGAACATCGGTGTGAGTACTGTCACGCTCCCGAAGTCATCTTCAATGTCCCATTCGAGGTAGATCACATTGTACCCCCCGGCAAGGGGGGAGTCGATGGACCTTCTAACTGGGCATTGGCTTGCCGCATTTGCAATCTACGGAAGTTAGATGCCGTCGATGCAGTTGATCCGGCTACTGGCCAACGCGTCTCCTTGTTCAATCCACGTGAGCAGACGTGGGAAGACCATTTTGAGGTTCAGGAAGAAGCCACCTTCCGCGTCGCCGGCAGAACCCCTGTCGGTCGAGCGACCGTCGAGCGTCTGCAGATGAACGCGCCTCTGCAACTTGCGGCGCGGGCACAATGGGTGGCCTTGGGGCTTTTTCCATGAGGTATGGTCCAACCATAGATCGGGCTCGCATGTCTCCAGCCCAGAACTTCGCCAAAAGAGTGATTAGCCCATGTCATCCAAATCCGCAACCATCGTCCAACGCCTGTGGAACTACTGCAACGTCCTGCGCGACGACGGCGTCTCCTACGGCGACTACGTCGAACAGCTCACCTACCTGCTGTTCCTCAAGATGGACGACGAGCAGGTGCGGGAGCTGGGCAAGCCGAGCGCCATTCCCCAGGGCCTGGGCTGGCAAAGCCTGCGCGAGCGGGATGGCGACGAACTCGAACGCCACTACCGCCACATCCTCACCGAACTCGGCACAGGCTCCGGCCTGATCCCGGTCATCTTCCGCAAAGCCCAGAACAGAATCCAGGACCCCGCCAAGCTGCGCCGGCTGATCGACATGATCGACAGCGAAATCTGGATCGGGCTGGACATGGACGTCAAGGGCGACATCTACGAGGGCCTGCTGGAGAAAAACGCCCAGGACATCAAATCCGGCGCCGGCCAGTACTTCACCCCGCGCCCCCTTATCCAGGCCATAGTAGACGTCATGCGCCCCCAACCCGGCCAGACCATCTGCGATCCGGCCTGCGGGACCGGCGGATTTCTGCTGGCGGCCTACGATCACATCGTCAGGAACCATGCGCCGCTGGACCGCGATCAGTGGGACCACCTGAGACACGCGGCGCTGCGCGGTTGGGAGATCGTAGATAACACCGCCCGGCTGTGCGTGATGAACCTGTACCTGCACGGCATCGGCGCCAACGGCGCGGACAGCCCCATCCACGTGGACGACAGCCTGGCGTCAGACCCCGGCGCGCGGTTCGACATGGTGCTGACCAATCCGCCCTTCGGCAAGAAGAGCAGCGTCACCTACGTCACCGAGGCCGGCGAGCTCAAGCGCGAATCCCAGACCATCGTCCGCGACGACTTCTGGACCTCCACCAGCAACAAGCAGCTCAACTTCGTCCAGCACGTCAAGACGGTGCTGAAAATCCACGGCCGGGCGGCGGTGGTCGTGCCGGACAACGTGCTGTTCGAGGGTGGCGCCGGCGAGACGGTCCGCCGCAAGCTGCTGCATGAGTGCGACGTCCACACCCTGCTGCGCCTGCCGACCGGCGTCTTCTACGCCCAGGGCGTCAAGGCCAACGTGCTGTTCTTTGACCGCAAGCGGGCTAGCGCCACCCCGTGGACCCAGAAACTGTGGATCTACGATCTGCGCACCAACCAGCACTTCACCCTCAAGCAGAACCCCCTCACCCGCGCCGACCTGGACGAATTCGTGGCGTGCTTCAACCCCGAAAACCGCCATGCGCGCACGCCCACCTGGTCCGAGGACAACCCGGGAGGCCGCTGGCGAGCCTTCACCTACGACCAACTCCTGGCGCGCGACAAAGTCAACCTGGACATCTTCTGGCTGCGGGACGAATCCCTGGAGGAGGCCGCCCACCTGCCCGACCCCGACGTGCTGGCGGCTGAGATCGTGGAAGACCTGCAGGCGGCGTTGGAACAGTTCCGAGAGATCGCAGAGGATCTCGAAGCATAGTAGTAGGACGCGGATCCCTCGGATGAGCAGATTTCTTATCCGCCCATCCCAGCGATCCGCGTTCTCACCGCACCGCCCGCACCACCGCCAGCAAAATCACCGCCCCCACAAAAGCCGTGAACAGACTGCCGGCATCCAGGTTCAAATCCCCGCTCAACTGCAACCCGTTGCCCCGAATGAAGCTAATCACCGCGCCGCCGATAAACGCGCCGGCCACCCCCACAACCACATCCATCAGGCAGCCCTGTTCCTTGCGTCTTCCCATCACCGCGCTGGCCAGCCACCCGACGAAACCACCCAGAATGATCCACGCGATAAGATTGAACATCTGCTGCACCCCTTTCCGTGAAATCGGACTGTTGCGTACTGCGTATTTTGCGCCTCTTGTCGTTCGTATTCTACCACACGAAGCACCGAAGGAGAAGAACAACCAGGCCGGCAACCCCTTTCGTGTAGTCAAGTTGGCTACATCCACCAAGGCAAACGAACGCGCTCCGACGAGCAAACTCCGACATTCTCTACGCAGAGCGCGCTTTTCGGTTTCGGCCTCTGGGAATCTGGATGTATACTTGTCCCGGCAATGCACATGCCTGTGTGGCGCATCGTGGGGCATGAAAATGGCTAGATGGCTTGTTGGCTCCCATCCAGCCATCTAGCCATCTAACCATCCAACCATCCAACCATGCAGCCATCTGACGAAAACGGAGCAAGACACCATGGTCGAATCCCTTCGCATCGCCCTGGCCCAGATCAACACCACCGTCGGCGGCCTGGCCGGCAACCGCGCCAGAATCCTCGACTACCTGGATCGAGCGCGGGCTCGGCAGGCCGACGTCGTTGT